>NZ_MUFO01000013.1:0-67773 GCF_001995345.1 Salinivibrio sp. IB872
GGGTACGGGGAAAACCACTACCGTCGCCCGTTTGTTGGCAGCGCTGGTGGCGTCGCACCACGCTGAACGCGCAACGTCTGCAGCGCTCACTATCAAACTGGTCGCCCCGACCGGTAAAGCCGCTAACCGATTGACTGAATCACTAGGGCGGGCGATTGCCGCCTTGCCTGTTGCTCATGACGTGAAAGCGGCGCTACCGACCCAAGCCAGTACCATTCACCGATTATTAGGGGCGATTCCGCAGCGAGTGGCGTTTCGCCATCATAAAAATAATCCCGTGCATGCGGATGTGTTGATTGTCGATGAAGCCTCGATGGTGGACTTGCCCTTGATGGCACAGCTGTTCGATGCCTTGGCGCCCTCAACACGTATTATTTTGCTGGGGGATAAAGATCAGCTTGCCTCTGTGGAAGCGGGGGCGGTGCTAGGCGATATTTGTCAGTACGCCGAGGCGGGCTATCCAGCGGCGCAAGCAGTGCGTTTAAGCCAGCTAACAGGCTTTGATGTACCCGAAAACCCGCACGCGCCAGCGATTGCTAGTGCTCTGTGTCTGCTGCGCAAGAGTTATCGCTTTGATGCCCAATCCGGCATTGGCCAGCTCGCCTTTGCGGTGAACCGAGGAGAAATGGCTGAGGTGGGGGCGGTGTTAAAACGCGGCTATAGCGATATTGCCCACCATGTGTTGAGTGATGACAGCTATCAGGCCCTGATGCAACAAGCGGTGACAGGATATCGCGATTACTTAACGACACTCGATAATGCAACGCTCGAAACCCCGTCATCAATGGCGGACGTGCTGAGTGCCTTTAGCCAATTTCGTTTGTTGTGTGCATTGACTGAAGGTCCATTTGGCGTCGCAGGTCTCAACCAAGCCATTGAGCAGCACTTGGCGTCGGCAGGGCTGATCGCCAAAGAGCGTGACACTTGGTATCACGGCCGACCGATCATGATTTTGCAAAACGATCATGCCCTGGGGCTGTATAACGGTGACATTGGGATTGCGGTGCAGCAAAGGGGGATTACGCGAGTAGCGTTTGAAACCCACGATGGCGAGGTGCGCTATTTGCTTGCCAGCCGTCTGCCCGCCCATCAAACCGCGTTTGCGATGACGGTGCATAAATCACAGGGCTCGGAGTTTGCGCATACGGTGTTGGTGTGTCCGCCCACCATTTCACCGGTGATCACCCGCGAGCTGATTTACACCGGCATCACGCGGGCGAAGCACCAGCTTGATCTTTACGCGTCTTGGCCGGTGCTGCGCCACGGTGTAGGCGCACGCACCGCCCGTTATAGTGGTTTGCCGGATGCCTTGATAGCGCCTTGAGTGCAGTGAAGTCTGCTAAAGCGCTAAGGTCAGCACCTTAGAGCGGCGCTGATAGTTGTACAGCTCTTGGCGAGTGTTGGGGAGTGCTGACACATCGGAGAGCAAAAAGCCTTGTTCCAAAAACCAATGCAAACTGTGAGTGGTGAGCACAAAAATGGTCTCGAGCCCTTTGGCTTTGGCACGTTGCTTGAGGTGATTGAGGAGCATGACGCCGCGGTCGCCATCACGGTAGTCTGGATGAATAGCAACACATGCCATCTCGCCGGTACGCGCTTCATTAAACGGATAGAGTGCGGCGCAGCCTATCACTAACCCATCCCGTTCGATGATGGTAAAGCGTGGGATTTCTTGCTCCAATTGTTCTCGCGAGCGGCGCACTAGGATCCCCTGTTGCTCCAAAGGTCGGATCAAATCCAAGATCCCACCGATATCGTCAATCTGRGCTTGGCGCACTTTTTCGGCACGCTCCATCACGATCTGGGTGCCGATCCCCTCAATCGAGAACAGCTCTTGGATTAATGCCCCATCTTTTTTATAGCTGATCAAATGGCTACGCGTAACGCCCGCGCGACACGCAGCAATCGCGCCTCGTAAAAAGCGACTGGTGCCAGAGCCAGTATCGCCAGCGGCTTCTCTCGCTTCTAGAAGTGGCTGGGCTTGGGTGGGCAGTAACTCAGAAATTACCTCATTGTCTTGGTTTAAGACCCCTTGTTCGGAGCAAAAGCCAATCAACTTGTCTGCGCGTAACCGAATCGCGACCTGAGTCGCCACTTCTTCGGAGGTGAGGTTAAAGCATTCGCCTGTGACTGAGCTGGCTACTGGCCCCATCAGCACAATCGCGTTTTGATCGAGCTGGCGCTGAATGCCGTCAATATCGATGCGGCGAATTTTGCCACTATGGCAATAATCAATCCCATCATCGACGCCCAAGGGTTGCGCAATAACAAAATTACCACTGATCACATTGATCTGAGCGCCCGCCATTGGGGTGTTGTTGAGCCCCATGGATAAACGCGCCGTAATGTCGAGCTGCACTTGACCGGCCGCTTGTTTGACCACTTCAAGCGCGTGGCTGTCGGTGATGCGAATACCTTTGTGATAAGGCGTTTCCAGTCCGTACTGATTAAGAGCACGATTGATTTGCGGGCGGGCGCCAAACACCAATACTAGTTTCATGCCCAGGCTATTGAGTAGGGCGATATCATTGACGATATTCTGAAAGTTCTCATCCGCCATCGCCTCGCCACCCAGCATGATCACCGCGGTTTTATCTCGGTGAGCGTTGACATACGGCGCCGATTGACGAAATCCTTTAACCAGTGCGGTACTTCTTATCTTCACGTGTCTATCCGTCTAAATATTCACTTATAGTGCCTTTTTATTCTCTTTGGGTGATAAGTGTCAAGCCTTTAGTCATTTTACTATGCGCTGTCGTCTGCGCGCCCGAGCGATAAAGAGGCAAGGTGACGTAGGCAAGTTAGCGTCTGTTTGGGAACCAAACTCACAAGATTTGCAAACCGCGTCTAAAGTAGACAATGGGATTGGTTAAAATGTCCTGATTATCAGTGAGTGAGGTTGTAGCGTGCGGTTGACCAAACAAATATTTTTACTGGTGTTTATTATTCTAGCGGGTGGCGCCAGTTTTCTTGTGGCAACTCGCCCCGAGTTTTTTGCCCCTGATATGACCAAAAAAGATTTATACGGTGAGTGGGTGGAACTAGAGGTGGCCCCTTATGCGGCTGACCGTTTTGAGGTGCGCTCGGATGGTATTTATACCAATGGCAGTCGTGCGACTACCGCTTATACGTTTGATGGCGATGAGCTGTCGTACACGATTGGCACACAAGAGTATCTGTATCGCGTAGAGAATAAATCAACGCTAGAAAGGCTATCGCCAGCGCACTATACGTCTATGTTCGGTAAGGCGAATTAAGTTTGCGCGCAGCGCTGCTGCAAGTGAAGAGGCGCCAATTGCGATCAATGGCAATATGGCGCCACTTTACACGCTAGTATTTAACCGCGTCGAGAGATGAAAGCAGTTCATTAACCGAACACTGCTTCATGGCCACGCGGCGAAGGATATCGGCGGTGGTTTCATCGCCACCGAGACAACGTTGAATGCTGGTATTGATAGTGTTTCGAGTGCAGCCCTCACTGGCCATCATTCGAATCCATTGGTATTCCACTGCATCGGTATCAAGAAGCGTTGAACGCCCAACTTTCAGATCCATAGCAACCTGTACTCCCTTGATGTTGCATTTATTATGCAATTTTGTTTCAGACACAGTACATAACAATTATATGACACTTTCATGAATGTCGCCTGTTTCAGGCTGGTAAGCGAGGTTTGATCACATTCAATGTGTATTGATTTGCAGGCAGTTACAACTTGGCGATGAGAAGTGATTGCGAAGTGTAGGTCTTTTTGCGAGCCTTAGCGCTACAAACTAACTGATTGGATTACAGTGTGAAAAAAGCGTTAGTCGTGATGGGGTGTGTGGTTGCACTCGCAGGGTGTGTACGTCCCACTGACCGTGGTCAACAATATGTTGATGGGCGGTTTGAATCAATTTTAACTCCAGTGCCACATGTGGTGTCTGATAGCCCACGTGACTTTAGTCTGTTTAATGATCAGTTAGCCGAAGTGAAAGCGAAATCGCCTTCGCTAGTGGCCAAGCACCAAGCCGTATACCAGCGTTTGCAAGCGTGGCTGGATGCAGGAGGCAATGTGGAAGCACTTGCTGATTTTGGACTGGGTGTCGACCAAATGGGCGGTGGTGATGACTTTGGTAACGTGATGTTTACCGGCTATTTCTCACCAGTGATTGAGATGCGCCATCAACCCGATGCCTTGTTCCGCTATCCGGTTTATGCCAAACCCTTTTGCGATGACGACTGCCCAGATCGCAAAGCGATTTACGATGGAGCCTTAGATGGGTTGGGATTAGAGCTGGGCTACAGCGCTTCTTTGATTGATAACTTTATTATGGAAGTTCAGGGCAGTGGTTTTGTCCACTTTGGCGATAACGACCAACTCGAGTATTTTGCCTACGGTGGCAAGAATGGGCACCCTTACGTCAGCATCGGTAAAGTCTTGATTGAAAACGGCGAAGTGCCGCGTGAAAAAATGTCGCTGAAAGCGATCAAAGATTGGGTGGCGGCTCACGGTGAAGAGGAAGTTCGTGAGTTACTGGAGCAAAACCCCTCTTATGTTTTCTTCACGCCTAAGGCCGCAGATCCTGTGAGTGGCACGGCAGGGATTCCGTTGAAAGCCGGCGCGTCTGTGGCGGCGGATAGACGTTACTTACCGATGGGGAGTGTGCTACTGGCTGAAGTGCCTCAGTTGGATGAGCAAGGCAACTGGACAGGTGAGCATGTACTCAAGCTGTTAATGGCATTAGATACCGGTGGGGCGGTGAAAGAAAATCATCTTGATTTGTACCACGGTATGGGCAATGACGCTGGAGAACGTGCGGGGCATTACAAACACTTTGGCCGAGTTTGGAAGCTTGAAGCGTTGGCGCCCCAGCTTGCGAGTCAGCCTTAGAGAGTGTCATTCACCGAGTTGAAGCGATAAAAAAGCGAGCATTGAATGCTCGCTTTTCCTTTGAGCGTGATTGATTATTCAATCAAGCCAGCTTCACGATAGTAGCGTGCTGCGCCGGGATGAAGCGGTGCAGACAAGCCATCTTTTACCATTTCTTCTTTCTTCAGATTCGCAAAGGCTGGGTGCAAACGGCGGAAATCATCGAAGTTCTCAAACACCGCTTTAACGACGTTGTAAATCACGTCGTCTGGTACTTGAGTCGATGATACAAAGGTCGCACCGACACCGAACGTAGTGACATCGCCATCGTTACCACGGTACATGCCACCTGGGATCACGGCTTTACGGTAGTAATCACGGTCAGCAATCAGCTGTTTAGCGGCGTCGTTCGCCACTTCCACTAACACGCTATCACAGGCAGTGGTCGCTTCTTGGATTGCGCCACTTGGGTGGCCGACTGTGTAGACCATGGCATCAATTTTGTTGTCACACAATGCCTTGGATTGTTCCGCCGCCTTTAGCTCAGAGATTTGGCCGAACTTGTCCATATCCCAACCCATTTGGTCCATCAATACTTCGATGGTACCGCGTTGACCTGATCCTGGGTTACCAATGTTGACGCGTTTGCCAGCCAGATCATCAAAGGTTTTAATCCCTGCGTCCGCACGTGCGACCACAGTAAAGGGTTCAGGGTGGATCGAGAAGACCGCGCGCAGATCTTTGAACTCGCCTTGGTCTTTAAACTTGCTGGTGCCTTTGTAAGCGTGATATTGCCAGTCAGACTGGGCGATACCCATATCTAGCTCGCCAGCACGGATAGTATTGATGTTGTAAATAGAACCGCCCGTACTCTCTACTGAGCAGCGAATACCATGGTCATCTTTGCTTTTATTGACCAGACGGCAGATTGCACCACCCGTAGGGTAATAAACACCAGTAACACCACCGGTACCAATGGTCACAAACTGATTTGCTTGAGCGGTTGCTGCGGTTCCTAGTGCAGCGGAAAAGCTGAGCGCAATCAGAGTCGGTTTCATCGCTTTCATGCTTAAGATTCCTTTTTAGTTAGAGGTTGCTATCCGGGCGCACCCTCGAAGATGGTATGACACTCGATGCAAATATGACAAAAAAGTGTCACCGCGCTATTTTTTCAATCTTTTAACAATATTTGCAAGCAATAGTATTGGGTTAAAACGACTGGGTCATGGTTTGCCTCAATGCTTGTACAGGTTTAGTACAATATCCCAGCTTTTCCAGCGTGTTGCGCAGTTGTGTGATCTGGTATGCGTTATTGGGGGCTGCGCGACCATGGACATCGAAGGTGTTGTTTTCAAAACCAATCCGCATATCTCCTCCTAGCAAGGCGGCCGTGGTTAAACAGGAAAGCTCTCGCTGGCCAAATGCACAGACAGACCACGGAACAGTGTCATCTAAGTGACGAGCTTGATACATGGCGACGATATCTTCCGGTGCGCCCCTGGGAGGCGTTCGGTCGCGGCCCGCAACAAAAAGCAGGTGATGACCTTGCGAGGGAAGAATGCCTTGTTCTCGTAACGCGTAATAGCGTGCCAATTCTTGAGGGTGATAGAGAATAAACTGACTGTAGATGCGCGCCTCCACTGTCCAAGCAAAAAAATCTTTCACGGCTTGGTGAGTCGGTTGATGATCAGGAACAAGCTCTCTGAGCGCAAAGGAAGCGGCTTCCGGTTTGACGGTTCGGATAAGAGCCATCWGTTGCTGGGGAGAATAGCGGCCTACGGCCTCGGTGGTGAGTTGAATCACCATGCGATCGCCGACGGCATCCATCACTTGCTGATATAGCGTTTGGTTTAGCGCGGGATCAAGGCTATGGGCTCCCTGTTGATCGCGGGCGTGGATGTGGGCCATGGTTGCGCCTGCCTCGGCACATTCGTGCAGGCAGTGAATAAGCTGTTCGTTGGTGACAGGCACATTCGGGTGGTGTGTGGGCTGTAAGCGTGCACCATTGGGGGCAACCATGATCGTCCTTGCGTCTTGCATTCTTTTCCCCTCGTCTATCAATGTATCGTTATTGAGAAGGCAAGCACATCTCTAATGTTAGTGCTAACTTGTCGGTGATGGCCGCGATATGAGTTGATTCAATGATATAGGGCGGTGCGAGTAAGATGTGATGCCCCTGCTTACCATCAATGGTACCGCCCATGGGATAACACATCAGCCCGTTATGCATGGCGGTGTGTTTTATCGTTTGATGGAGCGCGAGATCAGATGAAAAGGGACGCTTACTGGTTTTGTCTTCCACGAGCTCCAACGCGACAAACAGTCCACGTCCGCGAATGTCGCCGACAAAAGGGTGTGAATCAAACTGATGATGTAGCGCCGTTTTAAGCGCCTTACCTTGTTTTTCCGCCGCGTCAACTAATCCTTCTTGCTCAAGTGTGGTGAGTGTTGCTAAGGCAGCGGCACATGCCGTTGGATGAGCCATAAAGGTATGGCCGTGTTGAAAAAAGCCTGACCCAGATGCAATCGCCTCATAGAGACGATCATTGACCAAGGTGGCGCCGATGGGCTGATAACCAGCAGCCAGTCCTTTAGCGATGGCGACAATATCCGGAACGATGCCTTCATGTTCAAAAGCGAAAAAGCGACCGGTGCGTCCCGTGCCGCACATGACTTCATCGAGGATCAGCAAAATATTATACTGATCGCAAATGGCGCGAATACGAGAAAAATATCCCGCTTCTGCGGTCAATGCACCGGCTGTCGCCCCCACTACAGGTTCTGCGATAAACCCAATGACGGTTTCCGGCCCTTTTTCTAACAGCATGGCTTCAAGCTCGTTGGCCACCCGCTGACCATACTCGTAAGCGGTCTCATCGGGACGTTGATCGCGATAGGCGTAACAAGGGGCAATCAAACTGGTATCCATCAATAAAGGCGCAAAGGGAGCGCGTCGCCATGCGTTGCCACCCACGGACAGCGCGCCAAGCGTGTTGCCGTGATAGCTCTGCCGTCGGGCAATAAAGCGTTGACGCTGCGGCTGACCAACTTCCACCCAGTACTGGCGAGCGAGCTTGAGGGCGGTTTCCATTGCCTCAGATCCACCACTGACCAAGTAAGCATGGTTGATGGAAGTAGGGGCAAGATCAGCCAGCTTCTCGGCAAGTGCTTCACTCGGTGCGGAGGTAAAAAAGCCGGTATGCGCATAAGGAATAGCATCCAGTTGACGGTGGATAGCCTCTAACACGGTAGGGTGGTTGTGCCCAAGGCAAGAGACGGCTGCGCCTCCGCATGCATCGAGATACTCGTTACCTTGAGTGTCGATTAAGTACATCCCATTACCACTGGCAATGGTAGGGGGAAGATGATGACAGTGACGGTGAAAGACATGACTCATACGAGGGCCTCAATGCAAGCGTGATAACTCAGTATGGTGAACTTGTGTTTTAAACCGCAAAGGATATATTTTCATCAGGCATGCAAAAAAGGAATGGGATGATGAATGTGCGTTTGCCGTCGATGCGCTCGCTTCAAACACTGATTGCGGTGGCTCAAACAGGAAGTTTTTCAGAAGCCGCGAAGGTATTGCATGTCAGCCAAAGTACGGTGAGCAAGCAAATACAGCAGCTCGAAGAAGGAATTGGTCAACCACTTTTTGAGCGACATGCTGGGGGAGTAAGACTAAACAGAGTCGGAGAGCCTTATTTAACTATGATATCGGCCAGCGTCAATGATATCACCAATGCCACGGCGCAAGCGCGTCAGCAAAGTGCAAGGCATGAGTCCGTCAGCTTATTGGTGCCGCCCTCGTTTGCTAGCCTTTGGTTGATCCCTCAGCTGCCAGTGTTTAAATCGCAGCATCCTGATATTTCTGTGGTGGTCAGTGCCAGTGACTATGTGCCCCAAGGGAAAGAAAGTGAACTGGATATTTTAATCCGCTGTCAGCCTCATCAGCAGGCAGGCGCGCAAGGAGTCTGTTTGATTCACGAACACTTATCGCTTGTTGCATCAGTGACCTTGCTACCAGAGCCTTTGGATCGGACCGCGTTGTTATCAGAAGTGCCGGTTTTATCTCATTTGACGCGCCCTTCACTGTGGGAGCAGTTTTGGCAACAATTTGGGCTAGCTGACAGCAATCCGCAATACGGAGCGGGGTTTGAGCACTTTTTTATGGCGCTTGAAGGCGTAAAACAACAGATGGGGATGGCATTAATCCCCACCTTTATGGCCTCAGCTGCCCTGTCAAACGATCAGATTGTGAATCCGTTGGGGTTAAGTATCGATAGCGGCTATGGCTATTATCTTTACAGCGCGCGATATAAGCAGCGCTCGCCAGCGGTTATGCACGTGATCAATTGGTTGTATGATGCCCTCAAAGGGGATCCGGCTAGACATCCCATCAGCAAGTCGGTATAACGCCTGTCTGCGCGATCAATGAAGACTATGGTTATGACACAATCCCTATCAGAATCCTATCTGCAACGTTTTGGCGGTACGGCTCGTTTATATGGACGCCGTGCGCTTGAGGTGTTTCACCAGAGCCATATTTGTGTCATTGGTATTGGTGGCGTGGGATCGTGGGCAGTKGAATCGCTGGCTCGAACAGGGATTGGGGCCATCACACTGATTGATATGGATGATGTGTGTGTCACCAACACCAATCGACAAATCCATGCTTTGAAAGCGACCATTGGCCAAAGCAAAAGCGAGGTGATGGCCGAGCGTGTGACAGCAATCAATCCAGAATGCCAAGTGACTGTGATTGATGATTTTATCTCGCCGGATAACATTGCTGAGTATATCGACAAGCGCTTTGATTATGTGCTCGATGCAATCGATAGCATCAAGCCCAAAACGGCCTTGTTGGCTTACTGCAAGCGGCACAAAATCAAAGTCATTACCGTAGGTGGCGCGGGTGGACAGATCGATCCCACCCAGATCCAAGTGGCGGATTTGACTAAAACGATTCAAGACCCACTCGCGGCGAAGCTGCGTAACAATTTGCGTCGCTTTTACGGCTTTACTAAGACTCAAGGTCGAAAATTTGGGATTGACTGTGTCTTTTCAAGCGAGCAACTCAAATACCCACAACCTGATGGCAGTGTCTGTGAAAGCAAGGCATCTGCGCAAGGGCCGAAGCGAATGGATTGTGCCAGTGGTTTTGGTGCGGCAACCATGGTGACGGCCAGTTTCGGGTTCGTCGCGGTGTCGCGCATTTTACACAAATTGATTGAGGCGGATAAACGACGCCAAGCCGATTAACTACGGCTGCTCGGCGGGGATGCCGATCAGCCCATACTCTCCCATACGAAATGCACTCCAAGCGCGCTGGTAGTCACCGCTCATCTTTAACTGGCGTAATCCTCGATTAAACTGACTGACCCACAGTGCGCTTTGGGGGTGTTGACGACTGAATAAGACATGTAATGGAGTCACTCGAAGCGGCTTGGGATTAAATGTGATGTGACGACTTTCGTCGTTGCGAAGTTGATTACGCACCACGTCATGGATGACGTATTGATTGCCGATAATCACATCACTTTGACCGGTTAGTAAGCTTTTCACCTTCTCGAACTCGTTCGGGTATTTGTGGATGATGACGCTGCCACCCTCTTGATTAAAGGTTTCCAGCATATTGTCTTCAATATAGTCTTCGCTAATACCGACGTTGAGACCATTGAGACTCTCTAAAGACTGCCAATCGAAGTAGCGATTTTTGAGGTGGAAAAAGACCACAGACTCAGTATAAATGGGGGCTGAATAAATAAAGTCGCGCTCTCTTTCTGGGGTATAGCCCCAACCAACCGTGCCGTGTGCTTTACCGGTTTGTGCCTCTATTTTGGCTTGCTTCCAAAGGACAAACTTGATCTCTATCTCCATGCCCTGTTGCTTGCCAGCTTCTTTGACGATATGCGCCAACACCCCTTGATGTGCCAATTGATCAGAAATAAATGGACGGTAGTCGCCAGACGTGAGCACCAAATTGGGCGTGGCAACACCAACCACCGGGAGGCTGAACGCGAATAAAATGATTAGCCATCGCCACATAACAACTCCAAAGTCAACGGACATTTACCAAAACCAATGTCGATGAATCTTCAACTGAGACTATTCCGACATTTTTTGCCGTCGAAATTGATTCCAAACGGCTTGATAGCGACCATCCGTTTTTATGCGTCGTAACCCTTTGTTGAATGCGCGGGAATGATCGTACCCTTGTTCAATCTGACGACTAAACAGCACATGTAAGGGAGTAACGCGAAAGGGATGGGGGTGATGTGTCAACTGACGAGCTTGCTCTGTACTGAGCGTCGTTTTAATGATGTGCTGCAAAACATCTTTGTTGCCTAGTGCAAGATCAATCTGATTATTCAATAAGGCGTGGAGTTTATCCTCTTCTTTGGCAAATTCTTGTAACTTCACATCGATACCGGATTTTTGTAATTGGCTCAGTGTCTTGACGTCGATATATCCAAGGCCGACACCGACCGCAAGACCGGCTAAATCCTCGGGCTTTGACCAATCGAATGCTTTATCTCGGAGATAAAAGAAAACGGCACTTTCGGTATAAATGGCATCTGAATAGATAAAATCCAGTGCGCGCTCTTCGGTGAAAGCCCAGCCAACCGTACCGTCCCACTGACCTTGCTGAGCCAGCGCCATCGACTCATGCCAAGGAAAATAACCAAAAGACACATCGAGATTAGCTTCTTCGGTGGCCAACACAATAATTTCAGTTAATGGGCCTTGGTTGGGGAGGTGTTGCGAAATAAAAGGAGGGTATTCTCCTGATGTTAGGCGGATTGGTTGCGCATGCGTGATCATTGGAAGGAGCAGCAACAATGCGCATCCCCATTGCACCATCAGTCTCATACTGCCTCCTGATCGTTCTCGTGACTATGAGAGGAGTATAGTGCAGGAGAAATAAAGTGGCGGCGCCGTCGCGCTCTATGAGCCACAATTGCGCCGCCATTCTTATTATTGAGACAGTAGTTGGTTAAGCGTTAGCTTCTTCAGGCTCAGGCTCTGCTTTTTCCTCTGTGTGAATCGGCAAAACCTGACGAACATACTCACCCGGTGCCGCATAAAGAACCGGATAGTTCTCCGAGCCGATCGCATAAGGCTCTACCTGTTCCTCTGGGCTATAGCTACGCAGCCATTTCTCCCAATGCGTCCACCAAGAACCCGTGTGATGTGACGCGTTATCGAGCCACTCATCGGCTGAATCAGGCAGAGTATCGTTGGTCCAGAACCCGTACTTTTTCTTCACAGGGTGGTTAACAATCCCCGCAATGTGACCAGACTCACCCAACACAAAGGTTTTATTGCCACCGACATTCAGTGCACCGCGATAGGTGCCTTGCCATAGGGCAATGTGATCTTCTTTGGTCGAGATGAAGTAGCTTGGCACCTTGATCTTGTTGAGATCAATCCAGACGCCACCGACTTTAACCCCTTTGTCTTGCACCAATTTGTTTTCAAGATACAAATCGCGCAGGATAAAATTGTGGGTTCTCGCCGCCACGTTGGTGCTATCGCTATTCCAATACAACAAGTCAAAATCAACGGGACTATTTCCCTTAAGATAATTCTCAATGTAATAGTTCCAGTAGAGGCTGTTTTCACGAAGCAAGCTAAATGTGACGCTGAGTGAGCGGCCGTCCATATAACCACGCGCTGTATTTTGCGCTTCAATCGCTCGGATCAGGCTGTCATTGATATAGGCACCAATTTCACCCGGCTGAGAGAAGTCGAGCAAGGTGGTAAAGAAGCTCGCCGACTTGATGCGCGCCTTCATGCGTTTCGCGGCATAGTAAGCAATCGTGCAGGCCAGTACGGTGCCACCGATACAGTAACCCACGCCGTTAATCTGCGACTGTCCTGTAATTTCTTCGATAGCACTAACCGCTTTGACAGTGCCTTGCGTCACATAGTCTTCAAACCCGATCTCCGCTTGATCTGCAGAAGGGTTACGCCATGACATCAAGAACACGGTATGGCCTTGTTCGACCAGCCAGCGCACTAGTGAGTTTTTCTCACGTAAGTCGAGAATGTAATACTTATTAATAAACGGAGGCACCACCAAGATGGGGGTCGCGTGTACTTTCTCCGTCATAGGACGATATTGGATGAGTTCAAACACCTCATTCTTAAACACCACATCCCCTGGGGTGTTCGCTACATCGTCACCGACACGGAAGGCATTGTTGTTGGTCATGCGCACTTTCAAAATATCGGCGCTTGACTCCATGTCTTGTTTTAGCTGCTCCATACCACGAAGTAGATTCTCGCCCTGAGATTCCAGTGTCATTTTCAACAGTTCAGGGTTGGTCGCGATATAGTTGCTTGGCGCCATAGCGTTAATCGCTTGACGTGAAAAGAAAGAGAGACGCTCACGGGTTTTTTCATCGAGGCCTTCAATAGCATCGATGGTTTGCATGTAGGTGCGCCCGAACAGCAAGTAAGACTGCTTGATAAAGTTGTACAAGACGTCTTCTTGCCATGCTTTGTCTTTGAAACGCTTGTCATCTCGCTCTTCACTGACGACCTCTTCGGTATTGTCGCGCGCGAGCATGGCGTTTTGCCAAATTTGAAGTTGTTGTTCCCACCACTGCATTTGTACCTGTAAAAGTGCAGCGGGTTGTTGAGCCGCACCTTCCAGCAACTGAGCAGTGTCTTGCAGGTTAATTTCCTGCATGGCTTGGTTGAACGGTGTGTTTACGGCTGCCTTGCCCTGCTCAAGATCCTGCCACCATTGCTGGTTTTGTTCTTGCAGCCTGGCAAGGTAGTCCGAAAAGAAGTGATGAAACATAGTCTTGCCCTCTTAAACGGATAAACACCACAAAGGCCTGCTACCCACAAGGCAGCAGGCGCTGTTGTAGTGGCCTTGCCCTTATGCTGGGGTGCCAGTTTTCATGTTTTCGGCAGTCAACTTGTCGATATCTTCTTTGAACTCTTTGGCGATGTTTTGCAGCTTGGTGCTGTCATCCATCATTTGCTGAGACAGTTTTGTCAGCGCAGAAAGCTGCTGGCTGCTGAATGACGTCAGTGTTGATACGTCTTTCACTTCGCTCGCCGCTTTCATTTGCTCCAGACCTAGCTGGCTGTATGTGCGCATGGCATTCATTTGCAGCTCGGTAAGAGTTTCTACGTTTTTGGCTACCAATTTGTTGAAGTTAACGTATGGAGCCAAGGCTTTTTCAGATTGCTCAGAAAACGCTTTAAACATATCTGTGTACATGGTGTATCTCCTGATAGTGTTGTCTGGGATAGTTCCCAAGGTCGCAAATGTCCATTTACGCTTGTGTACGCTTGATAACCAAAGCCGTACCCATGCCGCCGCCAATACACAAAGAAGCGACGCCATAGGTTGCGCTTCTTCGGGTCAGCTCGTGTAGCAGTGTGACCACAATCCGGTTACCAGACGCGCCAAGAGGGTGGCCAAGTGCAATGGCACCGCCATTCACGTTTGCACGCTCCAATAAAGCATCCGGAGTGATTTGATGGTGTTGTGCTAATTGATGAACCACACCGAGCGCTTGGGCTGCAAAGGCTTCGTTCAGCTCAAACAAATCGATGTCGTCGATAGTCAGGTTGGCCTTATCGAGCGCGGCATTGACCGCACCAACTGGACCAAGCCCCATAATGCTCGGGTCAATACCGTGCTGCGCGTAAGCAGTAATTTCAGCAAGCGGTGTCAGGCCATGTTTGGCGACGGCAGACTCAGAGGCAACAATGACGGCACTGGCGCCATCGTTGATGCCAGACGCATTGCCTGCAGTGACCGTTCCTTCTTTATCAAAAGCTGGACGTAGCTTGGTGAGTCCTTCTAACGTGGCATCAGCCTTTGGATATTCATCGGTATCAAAGGTGAGTGTTTGCTTACGTTGTTTGACTTCAATGGGCACAATTTCTTGCTTGAAATGACCCGCTTCGATTGCCGCAATCGCTTTTTGCTGACTGCTTAGTGCGAAACTGTCTTGTTGCTCACGGGTAATCCCGACTTCTTTGGCAACGTTTTCGGCTGTCACGCCCATGTGATATTGGTTGTACACATCGGTAAGGCCATCATTGATGAGCAAGTCTTTCATCGCAAAATTGCCCATCTTTTGTCCGGTGCGTAAATTGCCTGCCGCCGCAAACGGGATCTGTGACATGTTTTCCACCCCTGCAGCGACTACAACTTGTGCGTCTCCTGCGCGAATGTGCGTCACAGCATCCATAATTGACTTCATGCCACTGCCGCAAACCATATTGACAGAATAGGCGGGCACGCTAGCTGGAATGTCTGCGTAAATGGCGGCTTGACGGCCAATACCCATACCTTGTCCTGCACTGACCACATTACCGACGATGACTTCATCGATAGCGTCGCCGCTGAGCGATCCAGCCTGTAGTGCGCCTTTGATTGCATGAGCGGCCAATTGACCTGCTGGGATATCTTTTAGCGCGCCTGAAAAGGCGCCAATAGCAGTTCGCTTCGCTGCTACGATATAAATGCGTTCCATCATCGTTCCCTGATTTATTGCATGTATAAGCCGCCGTTTACCGACAGCGTTTCACCTGTAATGTAAGCACCTGCGTCGCTAGCGAGATAGGTCACAGCCGCGGCGATTTCTTCAGGTTTAGCAAGACGTTTCATCGGTATTTGATTGGTGATGGATTCTAGAACGTCATCACGCATGGCGGTGACCATAGGTGTTGCTGTGTAGCCAGGGGCCACTACGTTGACGGTTACGCCGGCGCGAGCACCTTCGGCAGCCAGTGACTTACTGAAGCCCATCATGCCGGCTTTGGCAGCGGCATAGTTAGCTTGACCAAACTGGCCTTTTTGGCCATTAACCGATGAAATATTAATGATACGTCCACCGCCTTTTTCACACATTGCGGCGAACAAAGGTTGGGTAACGTTAAAGAGGCTATTGAGGTTGGTATTAATGACGTCATGCCATTGAGTGGCATCCATCTTTTTAAAGACGCTATCGCGCGTGATGCCTGCATTATTCACGAGCACATCGACAGTGCCTTCTTCTTCAAGCAGTTTGGCGATACGTGTTGCACACTGCTGAGTATCGGTGACATCGAGTTCAAAAAGGCGCACTTGCTCAGTATTAAAGTTTTTTTCTTCAAACCACTCTTGCGCGCAGCTTTGGCCGCCGGTGAAGTGGGTCGCAATCACGCGGTATCCTTCTTGAACCAATTGTTCTGTGATCGCTGAACCAATACCGCCTTTTGCGCCGGTAACTAATGCCAGTTTCTTCATGTATGACTCCATTCACTACAACAAGCAAATTAAACGAGATGCCTGAAGCCGCATCTGGAACCACTCACGCCAGAATTACAGTCATCCTTATTGTCTGTGAGTAACAGCAAGACCTATGCCAATAATGATTAATATCTTCTGTCACTGTTGCTGGGCAGTTTATCGTTAAGGTGTGACCCTTTTATGACCGCCGATAATTAACCTAACGAATCTGAGAAATTACGCAAAGTAAAAACGCGTTCTTTTATCTATTCGAGATCTATGTCAATGATTAACCGCAAAAATGAAATCAAATGTAAATGATGTGTTTGTTTTTGGTTTTTTATTTGATCGATTATTAGCAGTTATAACGACTCAATTATTGGCAATGTTATCGATTGCATTTTGGTGGTCTTAAGATAGCTTAGTGGCTAAATGTGAATGGATTATTAGGCAATTGAGTGGGTGGGGTAAACAGGCTTTTTGCTGTGTTTATTGTTGCTATCCGCCTGTTTACGCTTGATTATTTAATCTCGGAATGAATATGTTGCACGATGGCGTGAAAGCCATTGGTGCGTGATTCACTGAGGTGGTGTGCAAGCCCGGCTTGCGAGAAGACCGCATTCAAATCCAACTGAGCGATCTGTGCGTGGTTTTGGCCGTTCACACAGGCGAGAACCACGGCTAGTAGTCCTTTTACAATCCGCGCATTGGAGTCGGCGGCAAAGTAGTGCGTTTCCGCGTCTTTGTGGTGCAAAAACCACACATCACTTTCACAGCCCGATACTTGGCTCGCAGCCTGTTTTTGCGCATCGGTGAAAGTCGGTAAACGTTTTCCCCAGATAATAAGCTGGCGGTATTTGTCTTCCCAGTTGGTGTGTTGTGCCAGCATCTCGGCAACGGTGTGTTGGTCGAGCTCACTGCCAAATGGGTGAGAGGGTAAGTCCATCGTGAATCCTATTAATTAGCGATTAAACACCGAGTAAATATAACGTTTTATCCAGTGCAGTCAGGAAGCGGTCAATGTCTTCTTGGCTATTATAGGCACCCAACGATACACGGACTGTGCCCTCTACATTGAGCGCCTTAATAAACGGATGCGCACAGTGATGGCCCGAACGCACCGCGATATTTTGTTGGCCGAGTAGCTCAGCAATGTCCGCGTGGTGTTCGCCATCCACCACAAAAGACACCATAGTACTATGCGGTTGTGGACAGATAAGCTGAATGGCAGGACGTTGCTTCAGACCCTCGACAAGAGCTTGATAACAGGTGCTGAGATGAGCGTCTATTGCGCGCAAGTCATATTGTGTTAACCATTGGATGGCGGCTGCCAGTCCAATCGCTCCAGCCGCATTTGGGGTGCCGGCCTCAAAGCGAGCAGGGATCGGGGCGAGAGTATGCTGCACAAAGCTTACGTCAGTGATCATTTTGCCTCCGCCGTGAAAAGCGGGCAGTGCGGCGAGGCTATCTTGTTTGCCATAAAGTACGCCAATCCCGGTTGGCCCGTATAGTTTGTGGCCGGAAAACACGTAAAAGTCTGCATCAAGCTCGGCCATGCTGATGGGGTCATGAACCACACCTTGTGCACCATCAACGATCACAATTGCACCATAACGATGCGCCATGGCGGTCATCTTTTCGATAGGATGGCGGGTACCCGTGACATTGCTGACATGGCTAACGGCAACAACCCGCGTGTGAGTATTCAGTGCTTGTTGGTACGCATGTAAATCGAGCTGACCGGTGTTTGGACAGCAGGGGATTTTGACTAAGGTCGCGCCAGTGCGTTCACAGACTAATTGCCATGGAATCAGGTTGGCGTGGTGCTCCATTTCGCTGACCAAGATTTCATCCTGCGCAGTGAAATGTTGGCTCAGGCTGTAAGCCAGTAAATTGATCGATTCGGTGGCGCCTCGTGTCCAGATGATCTCGTTGGGTTTAGCATCAATAAATGCCGCCACATCCCGACGCGCTTTTTCGAACTTCTCGGTTGCAGTGAGGGAAGCTTGATGTTGGCCACGATGTACATTGGCTAACGGCGACGCATAAAAATCACTGATGGCATCAATCACTGCTTGGGGCTTTTGTGCTGTTGCGGCACTGTCGAGGTACACCCAGTCCGGATTTTTGCAGGCAGGAAATTGGGCGCGTAGTGCGTGAATATCGAAATGTTGCGTCATAGTACGAGCTGTCCAAACTGAATCTTGTTTATGATCCCTATCTCTTGGCTGGAACTCAAGTAACTTTATCGCTCAGAGGTCGTATCGCGCGGATAGGCGTTATCAAACAGACAAAAAAAAGCACTGAGCAAAGCTCAGTGCCAACAAATATGTAATGACAGACAATGTCAAAATACAGGAAGTTAAAAGTGGTAGATACGACTACCTGTCTAACCAGTGTTAGACAAATGCAAACACAACATCGCAACCACGGAAACGGTCTTAAATAGACAGACGTCACTTGTGGATGCGGGGTGCACTATAGGAGGTTGCTGGTATATCAGCAATCGACAATTTATAATGCCAACGATTAGAAAAACTAATAACTAGAGGTGAGCTGTTTATGGCAAGGCGTCTCCCCCCGCTGAACTCGCTTCGAGTGTTTGAGGCCGCGGCGCGACATTTAAGCTTTACACGGGCTGCCGAAGAGCTTTTTGTGACTCAGGCTGCAGTTAGCCACCAAATCAAAGCGCTGGAAGAGTTCCTTGGCCTTAAGCTCTTTCGGCGTCGCAACCGATCTTTGCTGCTAACCGAAGAAGGCCAGAGTTACTTTCTTGATATTAAAGATATTTTTTCCGAGCTTTCCTATGCGACTGATAAAGTATTGGAGCGAAGTGCGAAAGGGGCGCTCACCATTAGTCTTCCGCCGAGTTTTGCTATTCAATGGCTAGTACCGCGTTTAGCTGATTTCAACAAAGCGCATCCCGATATTGATGTTCGGATAAAAGCAGTTGATTTGGAAGACGGATCACTGACGGATGATGTGGATGTGGCTATTTACTACGGCCGAGGGAATTGGTCGGGGCTACGTTGCGATCTTTTATACCAAGAGTGCCTACTGCCGGTTTGCTCACCTTTGCTACTAGAGTCCGGTAAGCCGCTGACTTGTCCTGATGATCTCAAACACCATGTGCTACTGCATGACCGCTCACGCAAAGAGTGGAAAGCATTTGCGAAGGCGCATCAACTGACGGATATCAATTTGGAACATGGGCCTATCTTTAGCCACTCTTCCATGGTGTTACAAGCGGCAGCCCACGGCCAAGGTGTCGCACTAGGTAATAATGTGTTATCCCAACCTGAATTGGCTTCGGGACGACTTGTGCATCCCTTTGAACAAGTGCTCAAAAGTGACAATGGCTTTTACTTGGTTAGCCAACAGCGTGATGCGGAAACCGGTCGGATTGCGGCATTTCGAGAGTGGATGCTAGAAACGGCTGCGAAAGAGCAGGAGAAGATGAATTTATGACAGAACTTTTGATTGATGGTGAGCAGACAGCAACGGATTGGATTATTTTTGCTCACGGTGCGGGCGCGGACAAAGATCATGAATTTATGGCCGATATGGCAGCACGATTGAGCGAGCATACTTGTGTGGTACGGTTTAATTTCCCTTACATGGATAAGCGAAAAGTCGATGGTAAAAAACGCCCGCCAGACCGTGCGTCTGCTCTGCTGAGCTGTTTTGAAGCTGTGATTGAGCAGGTGAATGGTCTGCGTCCTGCGACCAGCCGTTTATGGCTGGCCGGTAAATCGATGGGGGGCAGAATGGCCAGTCATTTAACCGAAAATCCAAGTGTTTCAGGTGTGATCTGTCTGGGCTTTCCATTTCATCCGCCGGGCAAACCTGAAAAATACAAGGGCGAACATTTAGCGTCAGTCACTCGTCCTGTATTGATTTTGCAAGGTGAGCGAGACACCTTTGGCCGCCAAGAAGAGGTGGTGAGTTATTCACTATCGCCCAGTGTCGAGGCCGCGTTCTTGCCCGATGGGGATCATAGCTTTAAACCTCGCAAAGCCTCGGGACTGACAGAGATGCAAAATCGCCAAACCGCCGTTTCGCATCTGTGCCAGTTTATTCACCAACAAGGAGCAAATTGATGAGGCGTCAGCATTGGATTATCTCAGGGGCGCTCGGTGCCGGATTAGCAGTGGCGCTCGGCGCATTTGCCGCACATGGCTTGAAAGCGACACTCAACGACTATGAGCTCGCGATTTTTAAAACCGGCGTCAATTATCAAATGTGGCACAGTTTGGCGTTGTTGTGTCTTGGGGCGGTTACGCCTCAACTGCCTGAGCGCTGTGTAGTTACAACGGGTATCGCATGGTGGGTCGGGATACTCTGTTTTAGTGGCAGCTTGTATCTTTTGGCATTGACACACATGACTTGGCTCGGGCCTGTCACCCCGCTCGGTGGGCTAAGCTTTTTAGTCGGCTGGGGCGCATTGGCGTTTGGAGCATGGCGCGCGGGTCGCCAGTAAACCAAAATCGTCAGGGTTGGCATTTCTTTCCTAACCGTTTGGCATATATAATGCGCAGCTTGTTTTTTGTCACGGTAATCGTGACGGTGACCCAAACCAGAGGAAGTCATGAATCAGGTTTTGCTTTACTGTCGTGCAGGGTTTGAAAAAGACTGTGCGGCGGAAATTCAACAAAAAACCACTGAGATGGGTATTTACGGATTTCCGCGAGTGATTAACAACAGCGCCTATGTGCTGTTTGAATGCTACCAAGACGGTGAGGCTGAGCAGATTGTCCGTGATCTGCCTCTCGATTCCCTGATCTTTGCCCGGCAAATGATTGCGGTGACCGCATCGCTCTCTGATCTGGATCCGGACGACCGAATTTCTCCGGTTTTGGCTGTTGCGGATGCACTGCCTAAAGCGGGAGACTTACGGGTGGAGACGCCTGATAATGACGAGGCGAAAGCCTTATTGAAGTTTTGTCGTAAGTTCACCGTTCCATTGCGTCAGGCACTGCGAAAGCAGGGCGTGATGTTAGCAAAAGACAATCCTAAAAAGCCGGTTATTCATCTTTGCTTTATCGCGCCGGGGACATGCTTTGTGGGTTACTCATTGACCACCAATAACTCACCGCATTACATGGGCATCCCGCGCATGAAATTTCCTGCCGATGCGCCGAGTCGCTCGACCTTAAAGTTAGAAGAGGCGTTCCATCACTTTATTCCTAAAGAAGAGTGGGATACGCGACTCGCGCCCGGATTATGGGCGGTCGACTTGGGGGCTTGTCCCGGCGGGTGGACTTACCAGTTAGTGAAGCGTTCGATGTTTGTGCATGCGGTTGATAACGGCGCGATGGATGAAAGCTTGATAGAAACTGGCCAAGTATTCCATCATGCCGAAGATGGCTTTAAGTTTGAGCCCACGAGAAAAAATGTGACTTGGTTGGTCTGTGACATGATCGAAAAACCCTCCCGCGTCGCTCAACTCATGGGGGAGTGGTTGATTGCAGGATGGGCGAAAGAGGCCATGTTCAACTTGAAGCTCCCCATGAGCCGTCGATATGAGCAGGTTTCTTATAACCTCGACACCTTGGGTGAGTTTTTAAAGCAGCACAACATTCCCTACGAGATGAAGGCGAAACACCTTTATCACGATCGTGAAGAAATCACCGTGTACTTGCGTCGTGTAAAACGTCAACACTCGTTGAATGGTTAGGCACTGACTGTGGTCGGTTGAAAGCGGATATCCTGTAGGTTAAAACCCAGTGGGATATCCGTTTTTAGTTGTGCCACGGCCTTACATTTGCGTGCGAGATCGTGGTGACCATCTAACTTCTTTGCCCACTTATCAGCCAGATCGTTAGCCGAGAGTATGGCGTCCAGATCACCGTACTGGGACAGTAAACTGGCTGCGCTTTTCGGGCCAATACCCGGTACGCCGCTGATCTCACTGCTGCTGATGCCGGCGAGCCCCCAAAAATCACACAACTGTTCAGGGCGAACGCCAAAACTCTTTTCCACAAATGCTAAATCAAGCCAGCGATGTTGGAAATAATCTCGCACCCGCAATGTGGGCTGTAAAAGTTGGCAATAGCCTTTATCGGTGGAAACTATGGTGACTTGTTCGCGATGGGCCGCGACTTTTAATGCGAGCGTTGCGATCATGTCATCGGCTTCATCCCCTTGTGAGAGCAAGGAGTCTACACCACGCTGCCAGAATGCATCTTGAATGGTATCCAACCCCTGTTCGAGGTCGGAGGGCATGGGTTTCCGGCCCTGTTTGTACTCAGGCAGAATATCGGCACGCCAACCTCGATCTTGGCCGGTATGATCGAAAACGGCAACGATATGGCTGGGCTCACTGTGACTGATGATTTTATCCAGTGTTTTCAGGCAGGTCTGTGTGGTTGCCTCAAGGGTATGAGTGTCGGGCTGGGCGGCATGAACGCGACGGATCAGGTTCATGGCATCAATGATAACAACGTGAAGCTTGGACATAGACTTAACCGGTAACAATGAGCAGCATGCTGCCCATTGTACCAGTTTACACGGGTGGGCAAAGCCGCCCGATGGGATTAAGAGACGATTTGATAGCAAGGCACATACTCAGTGCCCGGCAATTTCATTCGTTGTTGATCGACAAAGCTTTGCAGCAGCTTATCCATTTTCGCCATCAGCACTTTATCGCCGTCAATTTTAAACGGGCCATGTTGCTCGATATTGCGGATCCCCTCATCTTTAACGTTACCTGCCACAATGCCTGAAAACGCTTGGCGTAATGCCGATGCCAGTAGTTCAGGGCGTTGATTCATATGTAGATTCAGGTTCGCCATGTTGTCATGGGTCGGTGCAAAAGGCAGTTGGAATTCTGGCTCGATTTTGAGTGACCAGTTGTAGGAATATGCATCTCCAGTGGCTTTACGGTGTTCTTTTACCGCCGGCATCGCATTTTTCATTAAACGCGCGGCTTTGGCCGGATCGTCAATCACGATTTCATAAAACTGGGATGCTTGGTCGCCAAGGACTTCGCGAATGAAGGTGTCGATATTGCGGAAATAGTCTTCGCTTTCTTTTGGCCCAGTTAGCACAATGGGTAGTGGTTGTTCACGGTTCTCTGGGTGCATCATGATACCGAGAATGTAGAGCAGTTCTTCTGCGGTCCCTGCCCCGCCAGGGAAGATAATAATGCCGTGGGCGATACGGACAAAAGCTTCAAGGCGTTTTTCGATGTCAGGCATGATCACTAGCTCGTTGACCATGGGGTTCGGTGGCTCTGCGGCAATAATAGATGGCTCGGTGAGACCGATGAAGCGACTATCGTAGATACGCTGTTTCGCGTGTCCAATCGCGGCGCCTTTCATTGGCCCTTCCATCGCGCCGGGGCCACATCCTGTGCAGATGTCTAGTTCACGTAACCCCAGCTCATGACCAACCTCTCGGGTGTATTGGTACTCAATATCATTGATTGAGTGACCGCCCCAGCAGACCACGAGATTAGGATCGACCCGCGGCCGCAGTGTTTTTGCGTTGCGTAAAATGCCGAATATCAGGTTGGTGATATGGGGGGAGCTAGTAAGGTTAAGTGTCGGGCTGTGCTCGAGCTGAACATTGACATGGATAATATCGCGCAAGACGGAAAACATATGTTCTTGAATACCGCGAATAATTTTGCCATCGACAAACGCATGACCGGGGGGATTGACCAGCTCTAGTTTGATCCCCCGCTCGCGACGCAATACGCGGATCTCAAAGTTGGTATGCTTTTCTAGCAAGGCTTTGGAGCTGTCGGTGTGGCTGCCTGAGTTCAGAACGGCCAGTGAGCAATTTCGATAAAGTCGGTATAAGTCGCTGCTTGCACTCGCTTTAAGACGATCGACCTCGATTTGAGAAAGCAGGTCCATGGTGCCGATAGGGCTAATGTGTGTGATCATAGCGACAACCTCTTGAAGACAAATTAGGAAGGGCAGAGCGGTGCTATAAAAATCAGTGTGTTAATTAAAAATACACACAGGTTGGCAGATTGACCAGAAAAAATTAACACCAAATGATTTGGTTGCGACCGGCGTTTTTCGCTTGATAGAGGGCTTGGTCGGCACGCTCAAGCACATGCGTTGGCGTATCTGAACCTGAGAACAGCGTGGCGCCAATCGATGCTGTAATCGAGACGCGCTGATTTTTGAATTTCAGTGGCAACTGACGAATGGTATGACTCACATTCGCCAAAATGTCGGTTCGAGTTTTCTCATCCGCATCAGGCAGTAAGACCACAAACTCTTCGCCGCCAAAGCGAGCGATAAAGTCGGTATCACGCAGACACTGATAAATACTGCGCGCGATAATCTTGAGGGCCTTATCACCGACAAGATGACCGAATTGGACATTCACCTCTTTGAAGTGATCGATGTCGATTACCGCGAGACAGAAATCATGCTGATATTTGCGCCATAGACGGTATTCATACTCCAGACGGTCGTGCAACGCTGCGCGGTTGTATACACGGGTGAGCGGATCGAGTAACAGCTTACGCTCTTGGTCGCCCAAGCGGCGCCTTTGATCCATGGTTTGCTCGGCAACCGCGTTCAGTTGGTTTTGATTGTGCGCCAATTGCTCAACCAAAGACTGCTCGCGGTTTTTTAGTACTTCATTCTCGTCGGCAAGCGCTTTGAGATCGGCCAGCGCATGCGCTAACGAGCGACTTAGTGCAGTGGCATCGGCGCTAGGTGCACTCAGATCGCGTTCAATGTTAGCGATAGTGCCACCCAGCAAGGTATCAATACGCTGGTGGTCTTGGCGCAGGCTATGGGCATGATCGTAGGCGCGGGTATTTTGTTGACTGATCGCAATCAGATTATCATTCACTTGCGCTAGAAATGCTTGCGAGGCCCGCCGTTCGGCGTGTGTCGCCTCAAGGATAAGCTTGAGCGATTCTAACGTGAGTGCAATGATGGTCGCAGGTGAGAGTGCGTCGAGTAGCTGCTGACGAATATCGAGCAAGCGTTGACCTGCTTCCCCGTCGAGATCAAGTTCAGTGATCAGGTTTTGCAATTCATCGGCAACACGGCGAATTTGATCCTGTTCGAGGGTGGTCTCCGAGTGTCGAGCGCTGGGACGTACCGCTTGCAAAGTGACAGCGCGCTCATACAGTTGGAGTAACTTGACCAACTGCTGTGTGCGGGTGGTTTGATCGTCCGCCGGCTGAGATAAAAGATCGCGCAAATCGCGCTTCAGTTGTGCCGGTAAGCCGGGTACGCGCTTTAGTGTTTCGCCACTGGCATGAAACTGCGCACTAAGATGCGACTCGACTTTCTTTTGTGTCATATCGTGCTGACCCACCATGCGTTCTATAATTGCTAAACGCGGGATCAGAGGGCTGACATCCTGCGTAACATGTAACAGCTCACGGAATTCAGCCAACTTTTTATCGAGTAGCGAGCTTTTTCCGGTACAGGTTGCGACAAAGCGAGTCACCAAGCGCTTGAGAATATGGATCTCACGACGTGATTTTAAGGCCAAGTCCCGATACGCGTATGGCGTATCTTCTTGGACCGCAGACGCGGTGCCTGCCGTTACCAGCTGTGGATTGGACTTATTCATTTCTCGGGGATACACCTGACAACATTTGCGATGACGCAACAGGCGGCGGGGTTCGCCAGCCAAACGTCTCTAGCTATACCGACTTATTGCTTCGATCATCAATAATTAACCCTCGCTTTTTATCAGATTCGTGATCCGTCTGCCAGTTAATTGATGTGTTCGCTGACGTTTTAACCTTCACTAATCCGGAGTCAATACCGCGTAGGCAGGCATGTCGTAAGTTGGTATTGACGAAGCTGGCGGCAGGCGCGGTATCAATGGCGCTTAAATGTACCCAATGGCTATCACCACTTTGCTCCGCGAGCTCGCATGCCTTATTGGTGGCCGTGAGGAGAATTTCAATCAATTCCTGATCGTTGATCGAGGTATACGCTCGCGGCAAGAAAGGGTACTCAGCCAGCCCGACACAAACCTGAGTTGAGAGTCTGATATTTGCTGATAGCGTATCATCCTGATCACTGTCGTCGGGTTGCTGATGATAATGTGCGACAAAATCTTCAATCAAAGATTGAACAAAATGGGCAAGGGCGTCGGGTTGGGCATCTTCTTCCCAGTTGGTTTCAATATAAATAAATAGGGCATCGGAAAAGTGGTATAGGCGACCGGTTCCCGTGACTTTATCGGAGAGGTATTCACCCAGCTGACGTTCGATATCCTGCGCATATTGATAGCCATGGTGCAAAAATAAATCCTTTAAAAAGGCAACATCAAACATTGCGAACCGCAGCCGGTCACTGAGTGGCTGGTGGATCATGTCGTTTAAGTACCATTGCTCAAAATTGGCATTACTTTTTTCTAACGAACGGGGCAGCTTGGCATTGAGCATCCGTAGGTTGCGTAGCCCAGTTCGAGGGTGGGCATAAAAATCGTCACGCAATTGCTCAAGCTCGATTTGGCGCATCACGGCGGCTCGGTGGCGCAAATAGACGATGACCAACAGCACACCAAGGCTACCGAGCAAGAAATAGTTAACTTTTTGCAAATGGATCTGCTCTTGACGCGCGCCATCGAGTTGACGCTGTAGTTCGTCCATTTGTAATTGGCGCTCGACCACACGTTGCTGTTGTTTGAACGTATCGGCTTGGCTTTGTTGCTCGGTTTCGGTTTGACGGGCGCGTAAGCGTTCGTACTCGCGTTGCATGGCGAGTGCCTGTTGATACTGCCCCTGAGCTTCCAACGCCGCGGATAAAGCCTGATAAGCTCGCGTGACGGTGGCGAGGTCTTGCTGGGCTTGGGCCTGTTCCAGCGCAGTTTGGATTTCTTTTTCGGCCAGTTTGGGTTTAGACAGGGCTAAATGAATTTGCCCTTGCAACAGGATTGCTTGGGTTGTGAGCTGCGAGTTGGGCATTGCACCGGCTAAACGTAACGTATCTTGAATATAGCGGTCGCTTAATGGGTAGTGAGATAACTCGAAATAGGTTCTTGCAATGGCAAAGTGGACCTCGGCCAGAGGCTTAGGTCTGGACAGGTTTTGCTCAATTTCAAGCGCGTTAAAGTAATGCACTAACGCAAAGTTATAACGCGCTTGTTGTTCGTAAATCGCGGCCAATAAACGCTGAGAAGCGGAAAGCTGACGGCTCAGTGAAAAGTGTTCAAAAAACGCTGCTGCTTGGTTCGCGTGCTCGAGGGCTTGTTTGAGCACGCCTTGCTGAAAGTACAGTTGCGCAAGTTGCATGTTAGCGCGAGCGATGAGCGCAGTGTACTCATTTTCACTGGCTATCCAAAATGCACTAAGCAACTCGGTCAATGCGCTTTCATGCTGTTTTTCATCGAGTAGGAAAGCCCCCAATGAGAGTTGAAACTCGACTTTATCACGTAGGTTTTCCGGGTGCGTGGATAATTGGCTGCGTGCACGTTCATACGCGATGAGCGCCGTTTCACTGTCTGCCGTGGCGGCGAGAATATTGGCGCGCAACAAGGCGCTGTTAAAACGCACGTCGTGGATATTGAGACTGTTATCAGGGAGCGCATTCAATGCCGCATCGACCTCATCCAGTTTATGCAATGCCTGTTTATCATCGCCGACTAAATGCCAAGTAAGGGACGCTTCGGTTAGCATCACTTGCACCAGTGTGTGTTTGAGTTCGTGTTCTTCGACGACTTGATAGGCTTTTTGTAATGCCGCTTTGGCTTCTAGCGGTTGCTCAAGGTGTGCGTAAGCACGAGCACTGATCAGATAGGCGTACACCGTATGCAAGGGGGTGCGAATTGAGCGATCGGTATCGTTATTGACGTGAGAGCGGTTTGCACCCGTAGTGAGTCGTCGCTGCGCTAAGAAACGGTTACTGATCTCTAACGATTGCTCAGGCGCGGTGGCTAACAGTTCTTCTGCATTGGTTAGTACAGGCGAGGAATGGATAGAAGCCAACGCCATGGACGACGTTAACCATAAGAGCAGGCCTAGGAAGGGGCGGCTAAAGCGCATGCGCTATCCTCAAAAATGCGTCTGAACAAAAATGAAGGCTGCCAGTTTGAGGCAGCCATGTCTGCGCGCTGACTCAACGTTGCGGCAACGAGGCCGCAACGAGACGTCGCTGAATCATGGTTATTGACGTGCGAGTCGGTTATTTTCGCTCGGCGTTTTACCCATGTTGGTGCGATAAGGGTTGATGTCGAGTCCGCCACGACGTGTATAACGCGCGTAAACCGTGAGCTTTTCTGGCTGACAAAAACGCATGATGTCCATGAAAATCCGTTCCACACATTGTTCGTGGAATTCGTTGTGTTCACGGAAGGACACGAGATAACGCAGTAGCTTCTCGCGGTTAATCTTTTTCCCTTTATAGGCAATGCGCACCGACCCCCAATCAGGCTGGTTGGTGATCAGGCAATTGGACTTTAGTAAGTGGCTGTGCAGCGTTTCTGACACAATCGCCCCTTGCGCGGCGCCATCGAGCCAATCAGGGTTAAAAGTATAATCATCAATACTGATATCTTGATGGTCGATGCACTCACCGGCCATTCCAGCAATGGTTTCGCCTTCCAGTTCGCTCAGTGGCGAGAGGGTCACATCCACCTCTTCGCCTGCACAGGCAGACAAATCCTTCTGAAGTGCATCGGCGACTTTTTGCCAGCTCTCGAAGCGGGTTTGATTGAGGCTGTTTAAATACAGTTTAAACGATTTAGACTCAATCAAGTTTGGGCTCGAAGCGGGTAGGCGTACCTCACCGATGGCTACTTGCGGAAGGCCGTTTTGGTTTAACCAAGACAGCTCATAAAGTGTCCAGGTATCATAGCCGGTAAAGGGCACAGTCTCATTGCTCAGGCCAATGGCTTGACGATTCAGCTCACGCGGGACCGCGCGTAGCTGTGACGGGTCGTATTGCGTCGGGTAGTCAGTGTGTTGGCCTAGCGACAGACCGGCTAGGGCATCGGCATCTTGGTAATTGCTCATACGGATTTGCCATCGATTCAAGTAGAATGGGTAAAGTTTACTGAATCTTGCTATAGGTTGCTAATGGAGAACACATTACATAACGCCCTTTGGGCGCTAGCCCAGAAATATGTTGCCAAATGGCGAAAGGTGCAGCAGTGCTTGCCGTGCACGGAGGCGTATTTAGGCTTGGCGTCACCGTGTGTCGAGAGCGAAAATGCCCACCAAGTACAATGGCAACCGGTTCAGCGTGATACCTTGGCAGACTTCACCAACGTGGAGCACGCGATTGAGTTACGTCTGCACAGCGACATTAAAGACTTTTATAACTTTATGTACTGCGCAGATTTGCCGGTGCACTTTGGCGGTGAGCGCTTCAATTTACTGCAAGTGTGGAGTGAAGATGACTTAGCCCGCTTACAAGAAAATATTCTTGGGCATTTAATGATGCAGCGTCAGCGTAAATGCTCCCCGAGTGTCTTTATTGCGACCACTGATGATGAAATGACGATTATTGCTATTGATAATGTCACGGGCCAAGTGGTGAAAGAAGTACTCAATAAAGGCTCGCGAGAGGTGTTGGCGGACGATGTTGAGCAATTCATTGAGGCGTTAGAGGTGGATGTATCATGATCCTTACCGAGCTAACCTTCGAGTGCTTCGACAATACAACGGTGAGCGCGGTTGACCGCGCGATTAATGGCTTGATGGATGCGTTGCGTTACAACGGTCAGGTGTTGGGGCGTGAATTCCCGATACTGATGCAAGAAGGGCAGTTTCAGCTTCGGGTTGTTTGTCCGGATGAAGATGCGTTGCAGCCAAAATTTAATAGCCCTCAAGTCAAGCGAGCATTGAATCAACTGTCCGAGGCGTGTCTGACTCAGCCTAAGGTGCGTCTTTTAGGTCGCGACCTTAACTCCGAACAAGCGGCGCCAAGTACGACACCGAGTTGGCAGGTGTTATATACCACGTTTGTCCACACCTGCTCACCGTTACGGTGTGGTGATACCTTGCTGCCGATTCCTTTATATCGCTTACCCGCGACCTTTAATGGTGACCACAAATCTGTAATCAAGTGGCAAACGGAATGGCAAGCGTGTGATGAATTGCAAATGGCTGGTGCCAGTGATGCGGAGTTTGCCGGGCTTAACGAGCTAGAAAACCCGCAAACTCGATTGTTCCAACGTGGCTGGGATTTGCGTGGACGGATTGAATACCTCACGGGTATACCCACGTATTACTATCAATACCGTGTCGGTGGTAAAGATAAGGACAGTGAGTTAGCGCGCCCTTGTCCTAAATGTGGTGGACAGTGGCGATTGGAAACACCACTGCACGATATTTTCCTGTTCAAGTGCGAGGCTTGCCGTTTGGTCTCAAACCTTTCGTGGGACTTCAAGCTCACTTAAGCGCTCTTCCAATTCGCTCAGACGAGCCGTCAGTTGGGAGACTTGCTGCTCGAGCGCCGCAATTCGCATTGCCTCTGAAGGAGCAGTCTCTGCCTCGGCCATGTCGGGTAACGGTGAATTAGATTTGGCACTTTTTACCGCTTGAATAATGAGGGGCAACGGCACCGGGGTATCAAGCTGTGCTTTCAGCTTTGCCACGGTGACTGATTGCCCTTTTTGGACCAAGGTGTGGATTGCGCGTTCTAGTGCCGCTTGATAACTCATTGTGATTCTCAATCTCATTAATACGTGCGCTTGGCTAACTCGCTGCCGCGCTGACCTCGTCGTAATCTAAGATTTTCTCAACAAAGCATCAAGGGTCTCGACTTGTTCGGCCCAATCGGCATCCTCTTGTAACGCCTCATGGATAAAAGTCCGTTGGGCGGTGTTCCAAAACGGCGCATCTACCAAAGATTGACCATCGACCAGACAATGGCTTGTTAAGAAATGCTCGATAGCCTGCTGGTCGCTTGCTAGGCCTAATTGCTCAAACAAGTGCGTTAAATCGTGCTGGAAAGTTTCCATTGTCGCTCCTCAAACCTAGTCTATGCATCCATTATTTGACTATAGCAACCCTCTAGACAGCTTGCCTTGTACTCTGGCAGGGACAAAGTGCTGGTTCGCTTGTGAGACATCTCTTACAAAGGCGTGGGAGAAAAGCATAATCGTACCGGGTTAAACGAGAAGGGGTTGGCTTTTAGTTTAATAAAAACAATAGTTTATGCTTTGTTTTATAAGATTGGGATAAAATTGAGACATCGCGCACGTTGTGATGCCTTGTGCCAAAGGCTCAGTCGCGTAATCTTATCGGTGTCGGAAGGGAACTGACACAGGGAACAGGAATCACCAAGGACTCGGTACCTCAGGATGAGGCAGTACTTCAGGATGAAGCGCTGGCAAGGATTGCAGAAGGACATCGGATGGAACCGTTCTCTACAAGCAGGAAGCTTGTACGTCAGGAAGACTTAGGACAACCCAGGATGGGGGCTTAAGGAATACTTCAGGACGAAGTCATGGACACCTCCAGGATGGAGAGCTTATCGAAAACGGGAATTTCGGTTTGTCAGGATGACGAAAGGACACCTCCAAGACGGAGAGACATGGAACGACGCTGAAGGAATCGGCGACTGATCAAGGAATGATGCAGGGAGCACCTTTTAGTAGCAGGATAGCTGCAAGTAAAACTCTCGGGCGCGGCGCAAGCTGCGCCCTTCCTTTTTGTAGCCGGTAAACATGAGCGGTTACCCCATCTTTTCCGGTGACTCCCTGTCACGTACTACTCGCGTGTCGTGCGACGTGTGCATCATACTGTTACTCTAGTGCAGCTTATCCATTGCGCGAATATGGCGCGATTGTGTGGGTATGGGCCTTATTGTACAGGCATGGTATGGACCGGCGTGTCGATGCTTTTTAAGCGAAATCCTCGCAACTGCGCATGGCCGGTATAGCTATCTTGCCCGGTCGATGAAAATTCAAACCAGTAATGTGTTACCCAGCGCCAGCCCTGATTGGTGTGTGTGAGCCGATGCTTACCGCGCGCAATCGATAACACCTGAAGCCCCATATGTTGGCAATAATGCTGAATGTATCGATGCGCGTGCTCGCTTTGCCGCCGCTGTTGCCAAAACAGCATCGCGACGACAAAGACGAGTAACAGGGTAACAAGATCAGTGATCATGATGGGGTTGCTTCACTGCCGATTGCAGACGAGCCATCGCCTGAGTCAGTGCCGGAGAGGTATTGCCATGCAAGCGGCTTAATAATGCACCGCGAAGCTCAGGCATCATCACCAGATCGGCATAGATTTGTTGGAATAGCGCCGGGTCATGTTGGTCGGCAATCGCAATTAAAAAGGCATCCAATACCGCATCATCGGTTAATCCATCCCAGCACCGCCCCGCGATGGCGACAAAGATCTCTTGATGGTGGAGTGCGCGTTTAGCTAATACGGCACGGATCAATTGATCGCGCTGTGCTTTTGGTGCACCCGCATGGGCGCGCAATAATGCGCTAACGAAAAAGAGGTCGACTTCTTGGCTCTCACACAAATCGCTAAATAGCGTGCGCAAGGTGGCAGCAAGCTTGTCGCTCAAGGTGCAGTGCTCCAAGCACCCCAGCAATGCATATTGCGGCGTGGTTGGCATATTGGCGATCGCTTTTCTTACTCGCGTGGCATTGTTTTGCTCGTGCATACGCACGCAAATATCTGCCAAGCCTTGTAGGCCAACGCCTTGCCAGTTATCCCAGCCGAGTTCACCGTTTAAATAGTGTTGAGCTTGTTCGTAATATTGGCTTGCGGGACGACCGAGCGAGTAGGTGAGCGAAGCATGAAACATCGCCATCTTGTCATCGGTTGGGGTGAAGGTGTAAGGGTTGTTAGCCAGCTTCTCACGCTGCGCTTTGTTCGGCGTTGCGCTTAAATTCTCCCCCATGGCCGCGCTGACATATTGCAGAAAGTCGCCCATCGCGGTGTGACTGAGTAGCCCTCGCTCATCCAGTGGCATTTTCAAAAACCATACCCAAGGTGCGCCGCCCTTTGGCCAGAACGCGACAGCCATATGCGCATGATGGCGCAGAGGGTAAGGGTAAGGTTGTTGGTTCGCCTCAACGGCACGAAACTCGGCATCGTCGAGAAGGCAAACACGTCGGCCTAAGTCGTAGACGCTAAACTGACACTGGGCATGATCAAAAAGGGTGCTCAGCGCGTGAAAAGATTCCATGATATCCGCTCGCTGTTTTCGCTTGATGGGCGGGAGTATATCAGTTTTCACCTAGCTGATGCTTGCCTTGTGCGTGTTGTCTTTGGCTTGATCATGGTATGCTTCGCGGTTTCCATAAACACTAAGTGATGAGGGTATCAATGAGTCTTCACTTTCAATGTATCCAACTTCTTGATGAGTTGGAGCAAGTGCTAAATGATCACGCGCTATGGCAAACGACGCCACCGTCGGCTGAGCGTCTCGCGAGCACTGAGCCTTTTGCTGTCGATACCTTGGCATGCCACGAATGGCTGCAATGGATTTTTGTACCTAAGATGCGTGCACTGATTGATGCTGGGCAGACTTTACCGCGTAACTTTGAAATTTCACCTTATGTGGAAGAAGCAATGAAAGAGCAAGCGGGACATCGTGAGGTGGTCGCTGTGGTTGTGCAGATTGATAGTTTGTTTGCCGATCAATGACAGACCTGCCGCTGAGTATTTTATATCAAGACGATGACTTGGTGGTGGTCAATAAACCTGCCGGTATGCTGGTTCATCGCTCTTGGTTGGATAAAGGTGAGACCCGTTTTGTGATGCAAACGTTACGGGATCAAATTGGCCAACATGTCTATCCACTCCACCGGCTTGATAAACCCACCTCTGGTGTCTTGGTGTTTGCCCTTTCCAGTGACGTTGCCGCGGCAATGATGCCACAGTTTGCCAACAACCAGATTAAAAAGGGCTACCATGCCATCGTCCGAGGCTGGATAACAGACGCCGGCCAGCTTGATTATCCGCTGGTGGAAGAACAAGACAAAATTGCTGATAAGCATGCCAGCCAGGTGCCGGAAGCCAAGTCGGCGATCACCGACTATCAGCCATTAGCGAAGATAGAGTTACCGATCGCGACGGGGCGTTATGCGACCAGCCGGTATAGTTTAGTCGCCATGCAGCCGCATACCGGTCGCAAACATCAGTTGCGTCGACATATGCATCATCTCAGTCATCCGATTATTGGCGACACCACCCACGGCGATGGACGGCATAACCGGGTTTTTCGTCACCACTTTGATTGTCATCGTTTACTGTTGCACGCAAGCCAGATGTGTTTTGAACACCCTGTGTCTGGTGAGTCTCTAACGGTGACGGCGCCGATTGACAACCAGTGGCAAGCGCTGATGGAGGCGTTTGCGTGGCAATGGCCTGATAACGCGGATTTAATGGGAAATTAACAGGGCGTCGTGCCGAACAGCACGACGCATTGTTAGGCTGTATGAGCGCTGGAGCTGCCTGCGCTGATTAGAGTTTTTCCAGCTCAGATTCAATTTCAGCAATTTTACTGGCGACGACTTTCTCAAGATGACGTAAATCGGTCAGGATCTTCTGTTTTACATCATGTTCGGCTTGTTCTTGTTGGACGATTTGGTCTAGTTCATCAATCACCAGTGATAAGCTGCGGTTGATCTCTGTGACTTCACGAAAGCGCCCCGTGCCACTGTCCACGACCACATTTTTACGCTGGCGTGGATATTTAAACTTCATGCTCTTGGCGAACAACTCGCCTTTTTGCTTTTCAAAATAGATCTTCAGCGTGTCATAACTGGCTTCTTGGCGCAGTGAATAACGCTCGATTTTCTCTGGATGCTCAACGCCGATATTTTTTAACTGTTGGTACATAACCACCTCATAAGTTGACGTCGTACACGCTGTGAGCCAGCGTTTCGATACAGGGCTCAGTGTAGCCCGTCAGCCACACCAATTACCGTGACCACTTTGGCTATTTTGCTTGCGATAGCGTCTTCTCTAGCGCGGTTTTTAGTTGCGCTTGATGTTCAGATGTCAGGGCTTGGTTTTGGGCATCCGTTACAATAAAAAAGTCTTCTGCCCGCTCACCAATGGTCGTGATCTTCGCCGCATGAACACTGACGCCTTGCCGCGCAAACACGGCACCAACGCGGGCCAGCAACCCCGGTGTATCGAGGGCTACCAGCTCCATCAAGGTGCGGCGTCCATTTTTGGTTGGTAAGAAAAGGACCTGAGTTTTGACGGTAAAGTGTTTGAGCTTTTGTGGCGCTCGACGACGCGGAATGGTGATCTTGCCCGTTTCTTCAATGGCCTTGGCGACCCCTTCGATAATCCGAGGATGACGGTCGAGGGGAATCGCCTCGTCATTTTGATCCATGACCATAAAGGTATCGAGTGCATGTCCATCTTTGCTGGTCATGACCTGTGCATCATGGACACTCAGGTTTTTCTTATCTAATGCGGCAACCACGCGCGCAAATAAACTGGGCCTATCTTGGCAATAAACAAAGATTTCGGTACCGCCTCGGGTCGCTTTTTTGCTCACCAACACCAAAGGTTGATCACTTTGATGGTGGAGCAAATTTTCACTGTGCCAAGCGATTTGCTTGTGGGTATGGCGGAGAAAGTAATCGGCTTTAAAGCGTTGCCAAAGCAACTCAATATCACGCGGGCTATGCCCTTGCTTGCGTAGCATGGCGGCTGCTAAGTGTTGGTTATGGCGGATCCGTTCACGGACATCCGGCGGATTCTCTAGTCCTCGGCGCAGGGCTTTTTGCGTCGAGTAATAGAGCTCTGCGATCAAGGTGCGTTTCCAGCTATTCCACAAGTCAGGGTTGGTGGCATTGATGTCGGCGACGGTCAAACACACTAGCAGGTCAAGCCGCTCCTCATCGCGCACTTCTTTGGCAAAGTCGGTGATCACGTCGGGATCGTAAATATCGCGACGTTGTGCAGTCACGGACATCAGGAGGTGGTTTCGCACCAGCCAACTGACAATATTCGCTTCAGGGCGAGATAAGCCGTGCTCAAGGCAAAAGTCATGGGCTTCGATGGCACCAATTTCGCTGTGATCGCCGCCGCGCCCTTTGCCTATGTCATGAAAGATAGCTGCGATTAGCAGTAACTCGCGGCGTGCGAGTCGAGGGAAAATATCACAACAAATGGGGTGACGTTCTCGGTTGGCCTCATCGTCAAAAAGGCGCATGTGTTTAAGCAAGCGAATGGTGTGCTCATCCACGGTATAGACGTGGAACAAGTCGAACTGCATTTGTCCGACGATCTGACTCCACTGCGGCAGGTAGGCTGACATAATGCCGTGGCGGTGCATCAAACTAAAGGCTTTATGCAGCGCATTGGGGTGGCGCACCAAGGCCATAAATTTTTCGCGAGCGTCTTGTTGCTGACACAAAAAATGGTTAAGCCGACGACGTGCCGTGCGCAGTTGACGAAGGGTCGGCGCCGATATGGCCTCTATGGTGGTGTCATCAGCCACATGGAGCATCATATCGAGAATGGTGTCAGGGCGTGCTTGAAATAGTGCCGGTTTGCGCGCTTCGATCGCATTGCCTTGGCGCTGAAAATCGTCACTCAGAATGTCGATTTGGCCCGGGCGACCATTGTCGATAATCACTTGATCGAAGATTTGCAGCAACATCTTGTTAAGCTCGCCGATCCGACCGAGCGTGCGAAAGAAGTCTTTCATCATTTGCTCTACCGCACGATTTCCCTCGCCACGATAGCCTAGCAATTCGGCAACGGAGGTTTGGTGCGCGAAGGTCAGTCGGTTGTCATAGCGGCGCAGTTCTAAATGAAGTGCGAAGCGAATCCGCCAGAGTACGTTTTGGCACTCATTCAGTTCGCGATACTCGGCATCAGTCAGAAAGCCATAGTGACTCATCTCACGCAGGCTGGTGGCGCCAAAATGGCGTCGGGCGATCCAGGCGAGGGTGTGGATGTCGCGCAGTCCACCGGGGCTTGACTTCAGATCTGGCTCCAGCTTGTAGGCGGTGTCATGATAGCGGCGATGGCGGGCTTTCTGTTCTTCCACTTTCGCGCGATAAAAACGCTCGCTGGGCCAAAAGTCATCCGCATGAACGCGCTGTTCCAGCGCATTGAATAGCCGCTCGCTGCCGCATAATAAGCGTGCTTCTTGCAGGTTGGTCGCCACCGTCAGATCGTCGAGCCCGACACTGATGCACTCATCGACCGTGCGCACGCTGTGGCCCACTTCAAGTTTGAGATCCCACAATAAGGTCAGTAATTCACTGAGTTTTTGTTGCTGGTGCTTGTCTAATGGCCCTTGGCAAAGTAATAGCAGATCAATATCAGACAGGGGGTGGAGTTCACGCCGACCGTAGCCACCTACTGCAACCAAGGCGAGATGAGGGTGCTGGTCAAAACCAAAATGCTGCCAAAGCCTTTGCATCAGCGCATCCATGTAGTCGCTACGCTGATAGACCAGTTCAGGCACCGGAACATTGGCGAGGAAGTCTTGCTTCTGTTGCTCAAGGAGGTGCTGAAATTGGGCTTTGAGTGCCACTGGGCTCAATTGGTCTTGGGTCAAACTTTGTGGTGTGATCACTGTGTCTGTCATGGCGTTCCTTTGCGCATAAAAAAGCCGGAGCAAGCCCGGCTTTTATCAGAGTCTTAGTGGTTGATATGGCGCGGGATGGTTTCTTCTTCACGAAGGGTTAAGATTTCCACCCCAGTTTCGGTCACCAGCAGGGTGTGCTCCCACTGCGCTGACTTCTTGCCATCAATGGTATAAACCGTCCAACCATCGTCTTCATCAAGCACGGTACCGTATTTACCTGCATTAATCATAGGCTCAATGGTAAAGCACATGCCAGGTTTGAGGATGGTTCGGTCGTTGTTTTTGTAGTGCACCACTTGTGGATCTTCATGGAAGCTCGCACCGATACCGTGTCCACAGTACTCTTTCACGATCGAGTAGCGAGTGTTACTGCTTTTGATGAATTTTTGGATAGCAGTACCAATGTCACCAACTGTAGCGCCTGGCTTCACCTTTTTGATGGCATGATAAAGGCTTTCTTGGGTGACACGGCAAAGGCGCTTGTCTTCCAACGAGACCTCACCAATCAAAAACATTTTCGATGTATCGCCGTGATAGCCATCCTTAATGACGGTGACGTCGATGTTGACGATATCGCCATCTTGGAGCACATCTTCGTCACAAGGGATCCCATGACAAACCACGTGGTTGATAGACGTACACATGGACTTAGGGAAGCCGTGATAATTCAAGGTAGCGGGTGTGGTGCCCTGCACCTCAGTCATATATTTGTGCGCGATGTCATCCAGTTCACGCGTAGTAACGCCTGGCTTTACATGTGGGGCCAGCATTTCCAGCACTTCTGCGGCCAACCGACCGGCAACGCGCATTTTTTCTATTTCTTCTGCTGTTTTAATTGGGATCGTCATTTTGCTTTCTCACTTAATTCGTCTCGCTCATCGAGGCAATGAGCGTCAGAGCGTGAGGGACCTCACACCCTGATAAATCAGGCATGCGCTGCTTTGACCTGCTACGCTTTGGTCACCGGTAGCGCGGGGCAGACACATTGAAGTGGGCACATGGTATCAAGCTGGGCGGTTTCTGGAAACCAGAACCACACCTTTCGCCGTTTGGGCAGTGGTGCGGCAATACGACAAACCGGCCCTCGCTTGGGCAATTTATCTGGATTTTTGCCTACTTTATGTGGTATAAAGCGCGCCGAAATCCGTCATTGTGATCAATCTGTTTTTGTCAGGTTTCATCCTGATGGCATTTCACTAAACACTTTTTATTTTAAATCACACACATATCGTCACATTGTCCGGGGTGCCCTGTGCGGGTCGGTCAAATGGGATATGTGGAGGCCTAACCCCAAGAGGAAATTATCATGGCTACTGTTTCAATGCGCGACATGCTCAAGGCGGGCGTACACTTCGGTCACCAAACCCGTTACTGGAACCCTAAGATGAAGCCTTTCATCTTCGGTTCTCGCAACAAAGTACACATCATCAACCTTGAGAAAACTGTACCAATGTTTAACGATTCTTTGGCTGAACTGTCAAAAATCGGTGAGCGTAAAGGTAAAGTCCTGTTCGTTGGTACTAAGCGCGCAGCAAGCGAAGCGGTAAAAGCGGCAGCAGAAAACTGCGAGCAGTTTTATGTGAGCAACCGTTGGTTGGGCGGCATGCTGACCAACTGGAAAACCGTTCGTATGTCTATCAAGCGTCTGAAAGACCTGGAAACCCAGTCTACCGACGGTACGTTTGAAAAGCTGACCAAAAAAGAAGCGCTGATGCGCACTCGTGAGATGGAAAAACTTGAGAAGTCTCTGGGTGGTATCAAAAACATGAACGGCCTGCCTGATGCAATGTTCGTTATCGATGCGGATCACGAGCACATTGCTATCAAAGAAGCGAACAACCTGGGTATCCCAGTATTTGCGGTAGTAGATACTAACTCTAACCCAGACGGCGTTGACCACGTAATCCCAGGTAACGATGACGCAATCCGCGCTATCCAACTTTACCTGAACGCAGCGTCTGACGCATACAAAGAAGGCCGTAGCCAAGACATCGTTGCGCAAGCAGAAGACGAGCTGGTTGAAGTCGCTGAGTAAGACAACAGCTCCTTGTGAGCGTTCTTAGCCATCAGCGTGTCATCTTTCATGCTGTAAGCTAAGTATGGTTAGCAGGGGCCGAAGTCGGGCCCCTGTTTTTTACCCAAATAGTTTCGAATCGAGGATTGAACAATGGCAACTGTTACCGCTGCCCTGGTTAAAGAACTGCGCGAGCGCACCGGCGCTGGCATGATGGAATGTAAAAAAGCACTGGTTGAAGCGAACGCAGACATCGAAGTCGCGATCGAAAACATGCGTAAAAGTGGTGCGGCTAAAGCAGCGAAAAAAGCTGGCCGTGTTGCTGCTGAAGGCGTGATTCTGGTTAAAGAAAACGAAGGCAAAGCAGCGATCGTTGAGATCAACTGTGAAACTGACTTCGTTGCTAAAGATGCTAACTTTGCTGCATTTGCTAACCAAGTGGCTGAAACTGCTTTGGCAGAAGGCCTAGAAATCGACGCGCTGAAAGAAAAATTCGAACAGCAGCGTGCTGAGCTAGTTGCAAAAATCGGTGAAAACATGGACATCCGTCGTGTTTCATTCATCGAAGGCGCGAAAGTAGGTTCTTACCGTCACGGCGACCGCATCGGTGTGGTTGTAGCTGCAAACGCTGACGAAGAAACCATCAAGCACGTTGCTATGCACATTGCTGCATCTAAGCCTGAGTACGTTAACCCAGAAGACGTACCAGCTGACGTGGTTGAGAAAGAAAAACAAATCCAGGTTGATATCGCGATGCAGTCAGGCAAGCCTGCTGAAATCGCAGAGAAAATGGTTGTTGGCCGTATGAAGAAATTCACCGGCGAAATCTCTCTGACTGGTCAAGCATTTGTTATGGACCCAGCGCAAACTGTGGGCCAAATGCTGAAAGAAAAAGGTGCCGAAGTGACTAACTTCATCCGCTTTGAAGTGGGCGAAGGCATCGAGAAAGAAGAAGTAGACTTTGCTGCAGAAGTAGCTGCTGCACAAAAAGGCTAATTTTTCTGATTCAGGCCGCGGTATTCGCCGCGGCCTTTCCATAACCTTCTTCCCTAACTTAGTGCCTAATATAAGGTAGTGACATGACTACAAATCCTAAGCCTGCATATCAACGCATTTTACTTAAACTCAGTGGTGAAGCCCTGCAGGGCAACGATGGATTCGGTATCGATCCAACTGTGCTAGACCGTATGGCACAAGAAATTAAAGAATTGGTCGAGTTAGGTGTTCAGGTCGGATTAGTCATCGGCGGCGGTAATTTATTCCGTGGCGCTGGTCTTGCCGAAGCGGGAATGAACCGTGTTGTGGGCGATCACATGGGTATGCTGGCCACCGTGATGAACGGTTTGGCAATGCGTGATGCACTTCATCGTGCCTATGTGAACGCACGAGTGATGTCCGCCATTCCACTTAATGGTGTGTGTGACAGCTATAACTGGGCTGAAGCGATTAGCCAGCTTCGTAATGGCCGTGTGGTGATTTTCTCTGCCGGAACGGGTAACCCTTTCTTTACCACGGATTCAGCGGCGTGCCTACGCGGCATTGAAATTGAATCTGACGTGGTGATCAAAGCAACAAAAGTCGACGGCGTATACAGTGATGACCCAACCAAAAACCCAGATGCTGAGCTTTATTCAACCTTGAGTTACCAAGATGTACTCGAAAAAGAGTTGAAAGTAATGGATTTGGCCGCATTTACGTTAGCACGCGATCACCAAATGCCGATCCGTGTGTTTAATATGAATAAGCCGGGCGCCTTACGCCGTGTCGTGATGGGTGAAACAGAAGGCACTCTGATTACTAACAGCTAAGCCGATTTAGTGGCATAATCGGACAGTAAAATTCAATCGCAAGGATACCTCCAGTGATTAACGATATTAAAGCAGACGCCAAAGCGCGTATGGATAAAAGTGTAGAAGCGCTTAAACACAATCTTTCAAAACTTCGCACCGGTCGTGCCCACCCAAGCTTGTTGGAAGGCATTACGGTTGAATACTACGGTGCACCAACACCGTTGAAGCAACTCGCCTCTATCGTTGCTGAAGATGCACGAACCTTGGCGATTACTGTTTTTGACAAGCAAGTGGCACAAGCAGTTGAAAAAGCGATCATGACTGCAGATTTGGGCCTTAACCCAGCATCAGCAGGTACCGTGATTCGTGTGCCGCTTCCTCCATTGACGGAAGAGCGTCGTAAAGAGATGGTCAAGTTGGTGCGCGCAGAAGGCGAACAAGGCCGCGTTGCGGTACGTAATATCCGCCGTGACGCTAATAGTGACCTTAAAGCACTGTTGAAAGACAAAGAAATCTCTGAAGATGACGAGCGCCGTGCACAAGATGAAATTCAAAAGCTGACGGATGCTGCGGTGAAGAATGTTGATGCGCTTCTTGATGCAAAAGAAAAAGAGTTGATGGAAGTCTAAATCTCATTAGACTTTACCACCAATGTCAAAGCGCTGTGCGTGCAGTACAGCGCTTTTTATTTGCCAAGGAGAAACATGAGTTCCCAGTCTCTTGATGCGCAGCTCGAGTCTGCCGCCCTACCGCAGCACATTGCCGTTATCATGGATGGAAACGGACGTTGGGCAAAGGCGCGAGGCAAAGCCCGTGTATTTGGGCATAAAGCCGGTGTTAAAGCAGTGCGTAAAACGGTGAAGGCGGCGTCGGAGCTTGGGGTAAAAGCCCTAACCTTGTTTGCGTTCAGCAGTGAAAACTGGCGTCGGCCAGAAGATGAAGTCAGTGTGCTGATGGAGTTGTTCATCAGTGTGCTTTCTCGCGAAGTCAAACGCTTGAACAAAAATGGTGTCCAACTTCGCGTTATCGGTGATACCTCTCGATTTAACTCATCGCTACAACAAAAAATTGCCGAAGCTGAAGCTTTGACCGCAAATAACGATCAACTCGTGCTCAATATTGCGGCTAACTATGGTGGGCAATGGGATATTACTCAAGCGGCACGTCGTGTCGCAGAGCAAGTCGCGACTGGTCAATTACAGGTCAGCGATATCACAGAGCAAGATATTGCTCGTCAATTGATGCTATCTGACTTACCCGATGTGGATTTAATGATCCGCACCAGTGGCGAATGTCGCATTAGTAACTTCATCTTGTGGCAAGCCGCCTATGCCGAGTTGTATTTTACAGAACAATATTGGCCCGATTTCAACGAGCAAAGCCTGTTCGATGCGGTCGCTTGGTATGTCAATCGTGAACGACGCTTTGGCTGTACCGGCGAGCAAATCAAAGCCATGCTAACAACCGATAAGTAACCACGAGGAATCAGTTTGCTCAAACAACGTGTTTTAACCGCGGCCTTGTTAGTCCCTTTGGTGGTCGCCGCTGTTTTTTATTTGCCTTTTTCCGCGTTTGTTGCGGTGATTGCGGCTGTGACGCTTCTCGGGCATTGGGAGTGGACACAGTTTGTGTCCAGCTCTTCAAGATGGCTCACCTTTATCGTTCCAGCCGCGGCATTGGCGCTATCCATTTATAGTCTCCCTTTTAGTGCCTATGCGCTGAGCCACTTAGCGGTGGCGCCCTTTTCGGTAGCCGCGGCGGGGGCAGCATGGTGGTTGTTTGCCACCGGGTTGGTCTTAGCCTTTCCAAAATCCGGAGCGCTTTGGACGCACAGTCGCTTACTGCGCCAGCTATTCGGTCTTTTGACCTTATTGCCCTTTATGTGGAGCGTGTTGATTTTACGCGCCGCAGACTATCAGTTTTCCACCTATTACGGTGCGAAACTGGTGCTTCTGGTGTTTGTGTTGGTGTGGTGTGCGGATAGCGGTGCCTACTTTGCCGGTAAAGCGTTCGGTAAACATAAAATGGCGCCGGCGGTGAGCCCCAATAAAACCCTGGAAGGCTTGCTTGGTGGGCTCGTGGCCGCCGTTGCCGTGACATGGGCCGGTGCGCAGCTTCTCGATATTCACTTTGCGAGCGTGGGCGCGCTGCTTTGTATCGCTGTGGTCACAGCGTTAGCATCGGTGCTGGGCGATTTGGCAGAGAGCATGTTTAAGCGTGTCTCTGGCGTGAAAGACAGTGGGAATTTATTACCTGGCCACGGCGGTATTTTGGATCGAATTGACAGTTTGACCGCTGCATTTCCCGTTTTTACCGTGCTGTATTTCGCGTTTGCGAATTAAGTAAAACGAGCGTATCACATGCAAAAAATCACTGTATTAGGTGCCACTGGCTCGATCGGAACCAGTACGCTTTCTGTGGTTGAGGCTAACCCTCAACAGTTCGAAGTGACCGCACTGGCGGCCAATACCAATGTGGAAAAGATGACTCGCCTGTGCTTGCATTGGCGGCCGCGTTTTGCGGCCATGGCCGATGAGAACGCTGCATTGGAATTGGCGCAAGCGCTGAAAACGAAAGGGCTTAACACAGAAGTGTTGGCCGGTGAGCAAGGTTTGTGCACGCTCGCATCTTTGGCTGAGGTGGATATGGTGATGGCAGCCGTGGTGGGGGCGGCAGGCTTGATGCCGACCATGGCTGCGGTGAAAGCGGGTAAGCGCGTTTTGCTTGCCAATAAAGAGGCCTTGGTGATGTCAGGGCAATTCTTTATTGATGCAGTTTATCAATATGGGGCAGAGCTATTACCTATCGATAGTGAGCACAATGCGATCTTCCAGTGCTTACCGCAGGTTGTACAAGCTAACCCTGGCCGCTGCGATCTGAGTGCTGCTGGCGTGAGCAAAATCTTGCTCACAGGCTCAGGGGGGCCTTTCCGTTATCGTGAACCTGAGACCTTGCATACCGTGAGCGTAGCGGAAGCAGTTGCTCATCCCAATTGGTCGATGGGACCAAAAATCTCCGTTGATTCCGCCACCATGATGAATAAAGGCTTGGAGTATATTGAAGCACGCTGGTTATTTAATGCACGTGCCGATCAGCTCGAGGTTGTGATTCATCCCCAATCGGTTATTCACTCGATGGTGCAAATGAGCGATGGTTCGGTACTCGCCCAATTAGGCACCCCTGATATGTGCACGCCTATCGCCCATGCGATGGCGTATCCATCACGTGTGACGACGTCGGTTGCACCGCTCGACTTTACCCAAATTGGCGAATTTACCTTTATGGCACCGGATGCCCGTCGTTATCCTTGCTTGTCTTTGGCGATTGAGGCGTGCCAGCAGGGGCAGGCGGCGACAACGACACTCAATGCCGCCAATGAACAGGCGGTGGATGCCTTCTTAAAAGGCCAGATAGGCTTTATGGACATCGCACGGATTAATGAGGCGGTGTTATCACAAAGCACACTTCGCTCGCCATCAAGCTTGGATTGCCTGCTGGAGCTGGATAGAATGGCGCGAATTACGGCTAAGGAGCACATTGCTAAGGTTGCAAAATGAGTGCATTTCTATGGAACGCAGCGTCATTTATTGTCGCTCTCGGTGTGTTGGTGGCTATTCATGAGTATGGACACTTTTGGGTCGCGCGCCGCTGTGGCGTAAAAGTTGAGCGTTTTTCGATTGGTTTTGGGCGCGCACTATGGCGCTGGCGGGGCAAAGACGATACCGAGTATGTCATTGCCGCCATTCCGTTAGGTGGTTATGTCAAAATGCTCGACGAACGTATTGAGGCTGTCGCTGAGCATGACAAACCACGTGCATTCAATAATCAACCGCTGTGGCAACGCAGTGCAATTGTCGCCGCAGGGCCTATTGCCAATTTTCTTTTTGCGGTGGTCGCCTATTGGTTGATTTTCATGATGGGGATCCCAGCGGTTAAACCCGTCATTGGTCAAATAACCCCCAACTCCATCGCTGCAGAGGCCGGAATTGAACCGGGTATGGAACTTACCCATATTTCGGGCGTCGAAACCGCAGATTGGCAGGCTGTTAATTTCTCACTCATCAACCATATCGGTGATGAGCAGATGACCATGACAGCAAAGCCCGATGTGGCATCCAGTTATAGCCGGGACTACAGATTGGATTTAACCGCGTGGCAGTTTAATCCAGAGACTGAGTCTCCGCTGACAACCTTAGGGATCACCCCTTACCGTCCTGCGATTACACTCGATGTGGCTCAGGTGGTGGAGGGCAGTGCCGCTGCGAAGGCTGGTATTGCGTCTGGTGACACCTTAGTGGCGATTGATGGCAACAGATTACAAGCGTGGTCTGAACTGGTTGAGGCGGTACAGGCAAGCCCGAATCAACCGCTGCAGGTGACGGTGACGCGCGCCGGGCGTGAGCAGGTGTTGAACCTGACACCGGATGCGCGTGAAAGTAATGGCAAGGTTACTGGGTACGCAGGTATTGCGCCGCAAATGGCACCTTGGCCGGAGGCTTATCGTTTTACGCAGCAATATGGGCCGCTGGCAGCAATCCCTGAGGCAGTCAGTAAAACCGGACAGGTTATCAGCCTCACCGTCAATATGGTGAAAAAGCTGATTGTTGGGGATGTGGGCGTCAATAACCTGAGCGGGCCGATTTCTATCGCCAAAGGCGCAGGGATGACAGCTGAGATCGGATTGATCTCATTTTTAGGGTTTATGGCGCTGATCAGCGTTAACCTCGGCATTATCAATTTGCTACCTCTACCGGTCTTAGACGGTGGGCATTTATTGTTCTTTGGTATTGAAGCGGTAACACGCCGGCCTGTACCAGAGCGCGTACAAGACTTTGGGTATCGCATCGGCGCTGCCGTGTTGATGATGGTAATGGCAGTGGCATTGTTTAACGACTTCGCCCGACTTTAAACGGTTAGTATTCAAGGATAAGTCAGAAGCACATGGCGATGAAAAAACTATTAATAGCGTCTCTTTTAGTCAGTAGCAGTGTGGCGCATGCGGATACATTCCAAGTCAGCGATATCCGCTTTGAGGGCCTACAGCGAGTTAGTTTAGGGGCAGCATTGCTCTCTATGCCGGTGCGTGTTGGAGACAAGGTGGATGATAGCGATGTCGCGGATGTCATCAATGCTCTGTTTGCGTCGGGTAACTTTGAGGATGTGCGGGTTTATCGTGATGATGATGCACTCTTAGTGAAAGTGATCGAGCGCCCAACCATTGCCAGCATTTCGTTTTCAGGCAACAAAGCCATCAAAGAAGAGCAACTGAAAGAAAACCTGACCGCATCAGGGTTGCGTGTAGGTGAGGCGTTAGACCGCACCAAGCTCAGCAAGATTGAAAAAGGCTTAGAAGATTTCTACTACAGCGTGGGAAAATACAGTGCATCGGTGAAAGCCGTGGTCACACCCTTACCACGTAACCGTGCGGATCTGAAATTTGTCTTCACCGAAGGTGTTTCTGCAAAAATCGAGCAGATTAATTTTGTGGGCAACCAAGTCTTCAGTGATGAAGAGCTGCGCGATAATTTCGACTTGCGTGTTGATGTTCCTTGGTGGAACTTCTTGGCTAACGAGAAATACCAAAAGCAAGTGCTGGCGGGTGACTTGGAAAAGCTACGCAGCTACTACCTAAATCGCGGCTATTTGAAGTTCCGCGTTGAGTCGACCCAAGTGGCGATTTCTCCGGATAAAAAAGGTGTATACATCACCTTAAATGTTAACGAAGGTAAGCCCTATCAAGTGGCGGATCTAAGCTTCCGTGGCGATCCTGAGAATGAGGAGATCTACCGCTCGCTAGTGAACTTTACCCGAGGTGATACCTATAACGGGGACAAGGTCACAGCGTTGGAAGAGGCGATTAAACGCCACCTCGGTGAAACCGGCTTTGCCTACCCGAAAGTGAGTACCTTGCCGACGTTTGATGATGAGAATCAGCAAGTATCGCTGACGGTCAACGTTGAGCCGGGCAAACGTATTTATGTCCGAAACATTCGCTTTACCGGTAATACCACCACCAAGGATGAAGTGCTGCGCCGTGAGATGCGTCAACTTGAAGGCACTTGGCTTAATGCTAAAGCCGTGAGTCGTGGTAAAGAGCGTCTCAACCGAACCGGTTTTTTCCAAAGTGCTGAAGTAGACACTAAGCGGGTTCCTGGCACCGACGATCAGGTCGATGTGAATTATAAGGTAAAAGAAGCCAACTCGGGCAGCATCAACTTTGGTATCGGCTATGGTACCGAATCAGGAGCGAGCTTACAGCTGGGCCTGCAGCAAGATAACTTTGCCGGCACCGGTAATCGCTTTGGTATTAATGCCATGGTTAACGATTACCGTAAGAACCTGACGCTTGAGTATCGTGACCCCTACTTTACCCTCGATGGTGTTAGCCTCGGGGGCAAGGTGTTCTATAACGAGTTTGAGGCGCGAGACGCGAACATCGTCGAGTACACAAATAAAAGTTATGGGTCGAAACTGACGTGGGGCTTTTGGACCGATGAACTGAACTCAATTGATTTTGGGTTGGGCTATACCCACAACAAAATTGAAAACATCGGTAAGTATTACCAAATTGACAAGTTTATGGAGCGTCACAAGGATCATCAAACTAGCAATGGTGGTTTGGAAGTTGATGACTTTGATTTATCCGTTTCATGGACCCGTAATAACCTCAACCGTGGTTATTTCCCTACGGCAGGTAACTATCAACGTGCTTCCTACCGAATGACAGTGCCGGGCTCTGACGTCCAGTATTTTAAAATGCAATATGATATCCGTCAGTATGTGCCGTTAACTCAAGAGCATGAGTTCACGCTTTTGATGCGCGGTCGCCTTGGTTACGGCAATGGCTATGGCCAGATCAATGGCCAAGATCATATGTTGCCGTTTTATGAAAACTATTACGCAGGTGGCTTCTCGACCTTGCGTGGTTTCCGCTCGAACACTGTTGGACCCAAAGCCATTTACAAAGACAAAGAAAGTGGCGGTTCTGTTCAGCCGGACGGAGATAAAGAGTATAGCGAAGGTAGCTATGGTTCGAGTGATGCAGTGGGTGGTAACGCCATCGCACAAGGTAGCTTAGAGCTGATTGTGCCCACTCCGTTTGCCTCTGACGAAGCGCGTCAGCAAATTCGTACCAGTGTCTTTGTGGACGCCGCCTCAGTGTGGGACACCGAGTTTGACAGTAGTGAACTGGTAGCAAATGGTTATCCCGCTGGCACGAAAGATTACTCAGATCCATCCAATATCAGTGCCTCTTACGGGGTAGCCCTACAGTGGATGTCACCGATGGCACCTTTGGTATTTTCAATTGCAAAACCTATTACAAGCCAGCCTGGCGATGATGAAGAGTTCTTTACCTTCACTATCGGGCGCACATTCTGATCATCAGAAAGGAGACTATTGTGAAATCATTTTTGAAAGCAGCGGGACTTAGTGTCGCAATTCTGACCACGTCCATGTACGCATCAGCGGCTGATGCTGCACAGAAAGTGGGCTACGTATCGACTGGGGCGGTGATGTCTCAGCTGGCTCAAAAAAACAACCTTAACGAAAAGCTGCGTGCTGAATTCAAAGACCGTGTAGCGGAAATTGAGCGCATGAAAGAAAAGCTCTCAGAAGGGGTTGAAAAGCTGAAACGCAACGGCGAGCTGATGAGCGAAGATGAGCGCATCAAACTGCAGCGTGAACTCCAATCGATGGAGTCGGACTACAAATTAAAAGTAAAAGCGTTACAGGAAGATCAACGCAAGCGTGGTGGCCAAGAAGAGTCTAAACTGGTCAAAAAGCTAAAAACCGCCATCGATCAAGTGGCTGAGCAAGAAGGTTACGACATTGTATTGGATGCCAATGCCATCTTGTACGCTAACCCTGGCGACGATCTCTCTGAAAAAGTCATTAATGCAGTAAAATAACAAACAATCGAGGAGCCCATGGTTTCGATTACTCTCGCTGAATTAGCGGAAAAACTGGACGCTCAGCTCCACGGAGACGGTGCTGTAACAATAACCTCGCTAGCAGGGATGAATTCAGCGAGAGAAGGGCAAATCACCTTCTTATCGAGCCCGAAATACCGCAAACACCTGGCGCAGTGCCGTGCCAGTGCGGTGATGCTAAAAGAAGTGGACGTGTCATACTGCCAAGGCAATGCCTTGGTGGTTGCTGACCCTTATGTGGCTTATGCCAAAGTGGCCCAAATTTTAGATACCACACCTGCTTGTGCCACTGACATTGCGCCGACGGCGGTCGTTGCCGAAGATGCCATTCTGGGTGAAGGCGTGGCGATTGGTCCTAACGCGGTGGTCGAGTCCGGAACYTTAATTGGTGATGGCGTGCAGATTGGTGCGGGCTGTTTTGTCGGTAAAGGCGCCAAACTGGGTGCACGAACCAAACTTTGGGCCAATGTCACCATTTACCATGATGTGGTTTTAGGTGAGGACTGCTTGGTACAGGCGGGAACCGTAATCGGCGCGGATGGCTTTGGCTACGCGAATGAAAAAGGTAAGTGGATTAAGATCCCGCAGCTAGGTCGTGTTGTGATTGGTGATCGGGTCGAAATTGGTGCGTGTACGACCATTGACCGTGGTGCATTGGACGATACCTGCATTGCTGATGGCGTGATTATCGACAACCAGTGTCAGATTGCGCATAATGTATCGATCGGCGAAAACACGGCAGTGGCTGGTGCAACTGTGATGGCAGGCAGCCTAAAAGTAGGTAAGCACTGCATCATCGGCGGCGCCAGTGTTTTTAATGGCCATATGGAAATCACAGACAACGTTACCATCACAGGTATGGCGATGGTAATGCGACCGATTACTGAGCCGGGCATGTACTCGTCCGGCATTCCGTTACAGCCCAACCGCGAGTGGCGGAAAACAGCCGCGCGTGTGCTCAAGATTGACGAGATGCACAAGCGGCTAAAAGAGCTCGAAAAACAGCTCGATAACCAAGCTTAACGCAACAGATTGCAGGCCCGCCTCAAAAACGCGGGCCGTTTTGCGTTAAAGAAGTCAGTATTGGATTTGAACGGGAATACTACCTTGACTCGCGAAAACAAAGTGTTACACATCAACGAAATCAAAGAGCTGCTACCACATCGCTATCCGTTTTTGTTGATCGATCGCGTTACCGATTATGAAGAAGGCCAATACCTTCACGCGATAAAAAATATTACCGTGAATGAGCCTCAATTTACCGGCCACTTTCCTCAGTTGCCTGTGTTTCCTGGCGTATTGATCCTTGAATCAATGGCGCAAGCCACTGGCTTGCTGGCATTTAAGACATTCGGGAAGCCAAAAGACAACGAGCTATACTATTTTGCAAGCGTTGATAACGCGAAATTCCGCCGTCCTGTCACACCGGGAGACCAACTGGTCCTCGAGGTGGAGTTTATTAAAGAGCGCCGAGGAATTGCTGCCTTTACCGGAGTAGCGAAAGTAGACGGAGACGTTGTCTGCTCGGCGGAACTGAAGTGCGCAAGAAGAGAGATCTAATTGTGATCCACGAAACTGCCTATATCCACCCGACCGCCGTTGTAGAAGACGGGGTGACATTGGGAGAAAACGTTAAGATTGGCGCATTTTCTTTTATCGGAGAAGGTGTCGAGATTGGTGCGGGTACCGAAGTCATGACGCATGTCGTGATTAAAGGTCCTACGCGTATCGGCCAAGATAACCGCATCTATCAATTCGCATCGATCGGTGAAGCGTGCCAAGACCTGAAATATGCGGGTGAGCCCACGACGCTAGAAATTGGCGATCGCAACACCATTCGTGAAAGTGTCACCATGCACCGTGGTACGGTACAAGACAAAGGTGAGACTAAAGTTGGCAATGATAACCTATTAATGATCAACGCCCACGTGGCACACGATTGTGTGATCGGAAATCACTGTATTTTTGCCAACAATGCGACCCTAGCCGGTCATGTACACATCGACGATTACGTCATTGTGGGCGGCATGTCTGCGATTCACCAATTCTGTGTGGTGGGTAGCCATGCGATGTTGGGGGGCGGTTCTATTGTGGTCCAAGATGTCCCCCCCTATGTGATGGCTCAGGGGAACCACTGCGCGCCTTTCGGCATTAACGTGGAAGGATTGAAGCGTCGCGGATTCGAGAAAGCATCGATTCGTGCAATTCGTGCGGTTTACAAGAACATGTATCGTTCCGGTAAAACCCTTGAAGAGGTCAAACAGGCGTTGGCTAGCCAGGTCGAGGACGATCCTGCCTTGGCCCTGTTTGTTGATTTCTTTGAACGTTCAACACGAGGCATCATTCGTTAATGTTGCCCAGCGAACGTCCATTACGAGTGGGAATTGTCGCCGGAGAAATCTCCGGCGATGTTTTAGGTGAAGGCCTTATCAAGGCAATTAAGGCCCAATACGGCAATGTAGAATTTGTCGGTATTGGTGGGCCGCGCATGATTGCGCAAGGCTGCCAGAGCCTATTTGATATGGAAGAGCTTGCTGTAATGGGGCTGGTTGAAGTGCTCGGCCGTTTGCCCCGTTTGCTGAAGGTTAAAGCGAGCCTCGTCAAACACTTCACTACCCATCCCCCCGATGTGTTTATCGGTATTGATGCGCCTGATTTCAACTTACGTCTCGAAGCATCGTTAAAACAGGCCGGCATTAAAACGGTTCACTATGTCAGTCCCTCGGTCTGGGCATGGCGTCAAAAGCGTATTTTTAAAATTGCGGCCGCGACCGATCTTGTCTTGGCGTTTTTACCCTTCGAAAAAGCGTTTTACGATAAGTTCAACGTCCCTTGCGCGTTTGTCGGCCACACCATGGCTGATAGCATTCCCATGCAAGTCGATCAGCGCGAGGCACAACAAGCGTTGGGGCTGGATACCAACAAACGTTGGTTAGCCGTCTTACCGGGAAGTCGTGGGAGTGAGATGGCAATGTTGGCGCCGCCATTTTTGCAAACCTGCCAGCGTCTTTCACAGCAGTATCCTTATCTCGGCTTTGTGGTCGCCTTGGTGAATGACGCACGCCGTGCACAATTCGAGCAGGCGTGGCAAACCCATGCGCCGGAATTGTCATTTACCTTGGTGAATGATACGGCAAGACAAGTGATCAGTGCTTCTGATGCGGTGTTGCTGGCCTCTGGTACCGTTGCCCTTGAGTGTATGTTACTGAAGCGTCCCATGGTTGTAGGCTATAAAGTGAAGCCTTTGACTGCGTGGCTAGCACGGCGTTTGCTCAAAACGCGCTATGTGTCTTTGCCCAATATCCTCGCCGATGCCCCTTTGGTGCCCGAGTTATTGCAAGAAGAGTGCGAGCCTGAGGCGCTGGCAGCAGCTGTTTCACGGATGTTGGATGGCGATAACCAAGCCTTGCTTGAGACTTTTACACAGCTGCATCAAACCATTCGTAAAGATGCGGATGCCTCTGCAGCCTCCGCAGTATTAGAGTTAGTAAAAAATCATGACAGATGAGGCATTTGTATACCCTGACGCACGCTTGATTGCTGGCGTGGATGAAGTTGGGCGAGGTCCTTTGGTGGGCGCGGTTGTCACGGCGGCTGTTATCCTCGATCCGAATCAACCGATTGAAGGGCTCACCGATTCAAAAAAGCTGAGTGAGAAAAAACGTCTCGCGTTGTACGATGAAATCAAAGCCAAAGCCTTGGCGTGGTCGTTAGGGCGCGCAGAGCCCGAAGAAATTGATCGCTTAAATATTCTTCAGGCCACCATGGTCGCGATGCAACGCGCTATTGCAGGCCTTGCCGTGACTCCCGACTACGCATTGATTGATGGTAATCGTGTTCCCTCGCTCCCGATGCCGGCGCAAGCAGTGGTGAAAGGCGACTTGCGCGTCGCCGAGATCAGTGCGGCGTCGATCTTGGCGAAAGTAGACCGTGATAGAGAAATGGCTGAGTTGGACATCGCCTATCCGGCCTATGGATTTGCCCAGCACAAAGGCTATCCTACCAAGGCGCATATGGCCGCATTGAGTGAGCATGGCGCTTTACCAATGCACAGAAAAAGCTTTAAACCGGTTAAACGCGCCCTTGGTTTAGCGTAAGTGACGGCGCTTTATCATTTCCAATCCCTAGATAGTAACGAGTTTTATGTCTGAGCCACGTTTCGTCCATTTACGTATTCACAGTGATTTCTCCATGGTCGATGGGTTGTCCAAAGTCCCGCCACTGGTTAAGAAAGTGGCCGAAATGGGCATGCCTGCGATGGCCTTGACAGACTTTAGCAACCTTTGTGGGTTGGTAAAGTTCTATAACACCGCGAATAATGTGGGTGTGAAACCTATCATTGGTGCCGATTTTAAGGTGCAGTCGGAGGCGTTTGGCGATGAATTATGCCAGCTGACCCTTCTTGCCGCGGATAAAGCGGGGTATAAAAACCTCACTTTACTGATTTCCAAAGCTTACTTGCGCGGCCATGTTCAACATACGCCAGTGATCGACCAAGAGTGGCTGGTAGAACACGCTGACGGGTTGATTGTATTATCTGGCGGTTGCCGAGGAGACTTGGGCAAAGCCTTACTGAAAGGCAATAAGGCGCTTGCTGAAGAGTGCGCCCGTTTTTATCAAGCCCATTTTCCCAATGCTTATTACATGGAGCTCGTTCGCACTGGACGTCAGGATGAAGAAGTGTACCTACACTTTGCGGTCGATTTTGCCACCGAGCACGACCTGCCTGTGGTGGCGACGAACGAAGTGTGCTTTATCTCGCCCGACGAGTTTGACGCCCACGAGATCCGTGTGGCCATCCATGATGGTTATACGTTAGACGACCCACGTCGCCCGAAAAACTACAGTGCCGAGCAATATCTGCGCACCGAGCAAGAGATGTGCGAGCTCTTTGCGGATATCCCAGAAGCATTGGCAAATAGCGTGGAAATTGCCAAGCGCTGTAATGTGCCGGTCAGACTTAATGAGTACTTCCTGCCGAACTTCCCAACCGAAGGGATGGAGATTGATCAGTACTTGGTCAAACGCTCCAAAGAAGGTCTAGAAGAGCGATTGGCGTTTCTTTTCCCCGATGAGAAAGAGCGCGCCCTCAAGCGACCTGAATACGACGAGCGCCTTGACCGTGAACTCGGTGTGATTAACCAAATGGGCTTCCCTGGTTACTTTTTGATCGTGATGGAGTTTATCCAATGGTCAAAAGATAACGATATTCCGGTGGGACCCGGACGGGGCTCAGGGGCCGGCTCCTTGGTTGCGTACGCCCTTAAAATCACAGATTTGGATCCGCTAGAGTTCGATCTGCTTTTTGAGCGCTTCTTGAACCCAGAGCGGGTTTCCATGCCCGACTTCGATGTCGACTTTTGCATGGATAAGCGTGATTTGGTCATCGATCACGTGGCCGAAATGTACGGCCGGGATGCGGTATCCCAGATCATTACTTTCGGTACCATGGCGGCCAAAGCGGTGATCCGAGACGTGGGTCGTGTATTGGGTCACCCTTATGGCTTTGTTGACCGTATTTCTAAATTGGTACCGCCCGACCCGGGCATGACGCTGGCAAAGGCGTTTGAAGCTGAACCGCAGTTGGTTGAGGTTTATAACGCAGACGAAGAAGTCAAAGCGTTGATCGACATGGCCCGCATGCTCGAAGGGGTGACACGTAACGCGGGTAAGCACGCGGGCGGGGTGGTGATTTCACCGACGACGATTACGGACTTTGCACCGCTATATTGTGACAGTGAAGGGCATCACCCTGTCACCCAGTTTGATAAAAACGATGTTGAAACGGCCGGTCTTGTGAAGTTTGACTTCTTGGGGCTGCGTACGCTGACCATTATCGACTGGGCGCTGGGAATGATTAACCCTCGCTTACAAGCGCAAGGCAAAGATCCTATCGATATCGCGGCGATTCCGATGGCGGACCTAGCATCATTCGAGATGCTACGTAAGGCTGAGACGACTGCAGTGTTCCAGCTGGAATCGCGGGGCATGAAAGAGCTGATCAAGCGCCTCCAACCGGACTGTTTTGAAGACATGATCGCACTGGTGGCTCTGTTCCGCCCAGGTCCATTGCAATCAGGGATGGTGGATAACTTTATCGACCGTAAACACGGACGAGAACAAGTCTCTTATCCCGATGAGAAGTGGCAGCATGAGTCACTGCAAGAGACCCTTGAACCTACCTACGGCATCATCTTGTATCAAGAGCAGGTGATGCAAATTGCCCAGATCTTAGCCGGGTATACGCTTGGTGGCGCTGATTTGCTGCGTCGTGCGATGGGTAAGAAAAAACCCGAAGAAATGGCCAAGCAGCGCGACATCTTTGAAAAAGGCGCGATCGCAAACGGGATTGATGGCGAACTTGCCATGCGTATCTTTGACTTGGTGGAAAAGTTTGCCGGTTATGGTTTCAACAAATCACACTCCGCCGCTTATGCCTTGGTCTCTTATCAAACACTGTGGTTAAAGGCGCATTATCCGGCTGAATTCATGGCCGCCGTTATGACCGCGGATATGGATAACACCGATAAAGTTGTCGGACTGGTGGAAGAGTGCCGTCGCATGAAACTAACGGTGCTCCCCCCAGATGTGAACGCGGGTTTGCACCGCTTTACCGTCAATGACAAAGGGGAGATTGTCTACGGTATTGGCGCGATTAAAGGGGTGGGTGAAGGGCCGATCGACAATATTGTTGCGGCGCGAGAGCAAGATGGCTACTTCCGTGACTTATTTGATTTCTGTGCGCGCATTGATACCAAAAAAGTCAATAAGCGTGTGATTGAACGCTTGATTCGCGCAGGCGCCATGGATAGGCTTGGCCCTCATCGTGCGGCAATGATGGCATCACTCGATGATGCTATTCGCGCGGCCAGTCAGCATCATCAAGCCGAGTCTTACGGACAAACCGATATGTTTGGTGTTCTCACGGATGCACCGGAAGAGGTCGAGCACGCCTACGCGAATGTGGCACCTTGGCCAGATAAAGTGTGGCTGGAAGGGGAGCGAGAAACCCTAGGGCTGTATTTGACCGGCCATCCCATCAATAGCTATCGTAAAGAGCTTAAACACTATGTGACATGGCGATTGGAAGACGCGCATGCCACTAAGCGTGATGTGGTGTCTACGGTCGCCGGTCTTGTAATTGCGGCGCGTGTCATGACCACTAAGCGCGGTTCTCGTCTTGGGATCTTAACCCTCGATGATCGATCGGGTCGTATGGAAGTGATGCTTTTTTCTGACGTACTCGACAAATATCTCGATCTGGTGGAGAAAGACAGAATTCTGGTGGTCTCAGGACAGGTCAGCTTTGATGACTTCAATGGTGGGCTTAAAATGACGGCCCGTGAAATCATGGACATCAGTCAAGCGCGAGAAAAATATGCGCGCTGTTTGGGCATCTCTATCATGGAAGAGCAAATTGATGCCCCGTTTTTTGAACGGTTTCATGATACGTTGGCACCGTACCGTTCAGGGACTGTGCCAGTGAATCTTTATTACCAGCGCCGTGATGCACGGGCGCGGTTACGTTTAGGGGCGGAGTGGCGAATTACCCCCGCGGATGAACTGATCGATAATTTAAAAGGCTTGCTTGGCGACGAGCAGGTCGAATTAGAGTTTAACTAAGCTTAGCTGGTGACGCATCGCGTACACCGGCGGTGACCAATAGGATTCTCTTGGTATGAGTCTTAACTTTTTAGAATTCGAACAACCGATCGCAGAGCTAGAAGCTAAAATTGAAGCCCTTCGCGCTGTCTCCAAGCGTGGCGGAGAAGATGCGGTTAATCTTGATAAGGAAATTGAACAACTGGAAACCAAGAGTCTTGAGCTTACGCGCAAGATCTTTGGTGATTTAGGGGCATGGCAAGTGGCACAACTGGCGCGCCACCCTCAACGTCCTTACACCTATGATTATGTCGATCTTATCTTTCACGAATTTGACGAGCTGGCGGGCGATCGCGCCTATGCGGATGACAAAGCCCTAGTAGGCGGTATTGCGCGCTTAGAAGGGCGTCCAGTGATGGTCATCGGTCACCAAAAAGGCCGTGATACCAACGAGAAGGTAAAGCGTAATTTTGGTATGCCAAAGCCTGAAGGATATCGCAAAGCATTACGCTTGATGAAAATGRCAGAGCGATTCAACATGCCAGTGATCACTTTTATTGATACTGCCGGTGCTTACCCAGGCGTGGGGGCAGAAGAGCGTGGTCAGTCAGAAGCCATTGCACGTAACTTGAAGGAAATGGCGGGCCTGACCGTGCCGGTGATCTGTAATGTGGTTGGTGAAGGCGGCTCAGGCGGTGCCTTGGCGATCGGTGTTGGTGACTACGTCAATATGCTCCAGTATTCAACATACTCAGTGATTTCGCCCGAAGGCTGCGCCTCTATTTTGTGGCGTGATTCGGCCAAAGCACCACAAGCGGCAGACGCAATGGTTATGACTGCGCCACGCTTGAAAGAGCTGGGCTTGATTGATGCTGTGATTGAAGAGCCTCTAGGTGGTGCGCATCGCGATATGAAAGCGACGGCACAAAGCATTAAACAAACCTTGATTAGCCAGCTCGCTGATTTGGAAGCATTGGATACTGAAAGCCTACGCGACCGCCGATATCAGCGTTTGCTCAGTTATGGTTACTGCTAATTGCCACTCGGCAATCGAGCACAATGAAAGGGCCTAATGGCCCTTTTCTTTTTGCTACGCGCCAGCAACAATAGGCGCAGACTCCCAATGACAGATGCTTATGCTCACCCAATACCTGACAGACACGCTGGCGCCGTTAACGGCTCAGCCACGACAAATTCTTTTAGCCCTGAGCGGGGGATTAGACTCTCGGGTGCTGCTGGATCTATTGGCCAGTTATCGCGACCAGCATCCGCAGCACGACTATTCCGTGTGTCATGTTCATCATGGTTTGCAGGCCGATGCCGATAAGTGGGCGGCACAATGTCAGGTTTGGGCGGAGCAAGCGGGTTTTTCCTTCATCCTAAAACATGTCACTCTCGACCCAGAGTTAAGCACAGAGCATGCAGCTAGAGAGGCACGCTATCAAGCCTTTCAAGGGTTACTCCAACCCCATGGAATCGTTCTTACCGCGCAACACAGCGATGATCAAGTCGAGACCTTCTTTTTGGCATTGAAGCGAGGAAGTGGTCTGGAAGGATTGGCGGGAATGCCCACTGTGAGAAAACTCGGCAAAGGGCTCTTAGTCCGTYCTTTGTTGGCAGCGTCACGGGCGCAATTGCATCACTACGCGCGTCAAAAAGGGTTGGCATGGGTGGAAGACCCGAGCAACCAAGATACACACTTTGATCGTAATTTTATCCGTCAACAATGGCTCCCAGAAGCTGACGCGCGTTGGCCGGGGTTTCGCACTGCCGTGCAACGCACGCAGCAATTATGCCAAGAGCAAGCGGCACTCTTAGCAACATTTGTCGCCCCTTTGGTCGAAAACGCCATCGATACGGACAACAGTTTGTCTTTGGCACATCTCCCTCTTACGGATCTTGCTCTGTGTCGAGCGATGTTACGACACTGGTTGAAGTACCATGATCTGATTTTAACTCAGGCCCAGCTTAATACGCTGATCCAGGATGTGGTGCAGGCAAGAGCGGATGCTAACCCGCAACTGTCGGTTGATGGAAAGAGCATTCGTCGTTATCAGCAGCGTTTGTATCTTATTGCTGACTCCGCGGATGTCACTGCATGGCAAGGTAAACTGACGCCACAATCGCCATTACATTTGCCGGATGGATTAGGGCGTTTGGTGCTTCTTCCTTATACAGAGCGCGCGCAAGGATTGGCATTAGGTCCTTTGCCACAGTCTTGGCTATCGGTGCAGTTTAATCCCAGCGGGTTAAGCGCCCRTCCTGCCGGGCGGCAAGGCCGTCGTAAACTCAAGAAGCTTTATCAAGAATACGGTATTCCAAGTTGGCAGCGGCGTCGCTTGCCAATCCTTTGCGACGAGCGTGGTGTAATCGCCGTGGCGGATTGCTTTGTGAGTCAATCAGCGGTCGGGAAGGTATGGCGTTTAGTCTGGGAGCGGGAAAATACTGCTTAACTTATCCCTTACCCGCCAATTATCTGCCTGCTCATAAAACCACCAGTCAGATAAACGACACTTGCTAAATTTGTCCGAATTACTTAATGTACTAGTATAATGATACATTGAGGTAAAGAAGTAATGGCATCGAGTCGTGAATTATTTGGCACCCGAATAGGCTTTGTCCTTGCTGCAGCCGGCGCGGCTGTGGGACTAGGCAATATTTGGGGGTTCCCAACGCAGGCGGCGAGCAACGGGGGCGGCGCTTTTTTATTGGTCTACTTACTGATGATCTTACTCGTTGCCTTTCCCATGTTGGTGGTGGAGATGGCGATTGGTCGTCATGGCCGCGCTAACCCGTTGGACAGCATGCGTGCGCTGAGTGATAACCCTCTTCTGAAGCGTTTTGGCAGTGGCGTGGGGCTGATTGGCTTGGCTGTACCTTGTATGGTTTTGGCGTTTTACAGCATTGTAGGCGGATGGTTAGTCTCTTTTTTATTGGCTGCAGTGGCAGACATTTTCCAGTTTTCAGACGCATCCGCTTGGTTAAAAGGCTTCTCAGCATCACGTAATCTCTTTGGGGCGGTGGTGTTTTATGTGCTCACCATTGTGATCGTACAGGCGGGGGTTAAGCAGGGGATTGAGCGTTGGTCAACCCGTCTCATGCCCGCGCTGTTTGTCCTCTTTGCTGCGATGTTTGTCTATATCATGACGCTACCCGGTGCGACAGAAGGCTTAAAGCACTACCTGATCCCCGACTTTAGCAAAGTGATGGACAAAGATTTGCTATTAGCAGCCATGGGACAGGGCTTCTTCTCTCTGACGATTGGCGGGTGCTCCATGCTGATTTATGGCTCGTACCTTAGCCACAAAGAAAACCTGCCGAAAATGGCACTGAGTGTCACTTTGGTCGATACCGCAGTGGCGGTGATTGCCGGGCTAGTGGTGTTGCCAGCGATGTTTGTTGCCATGCATCAAGGTGTTGAGATTTACGCGCAAGACGGCAGTTTGCTCAGTGCCGATACTTTGGTGTTTACTGTGTTGCCTTTATTATTTGAAAGTTTAGGCGCGGCAGGCCCGTATGTGTCTCTCGTCTTCTTTTTGCTGATGACCATCGCGGCCCTGACATCCTCGATTTCTATGCTGGAGTGTCCTGTAGCGCTGGCCAGTGAGCGCTTGGGCTCAAGCCGGAAAATCACCAGCTGGGTGTTAGGGGGAGTGATTGCGCTCTGCAGTGCGGTGATTGTGTTTAACTTCGGTGCGCTATTTGGCTTAGTTGCGAAGGTGGCGACCCAATATTTCCAACCCTTTGCGGCGCTACTTTTCTGTCTATTTGGTGGTTGGATTTGGTCGCGTGATCGCAAGCTAGCGGCATTGCGCGAAGGTTATGATGATATTGAGCAGAGTCTGTTCTGGAAAATCTGGCCTGTGTATGTGAAGTTTGTTTGCCCTGTGTTGGTAGCCACAGTGTTGTGGGTCTCACTTGGCTAAAGGCCAATTGATGACACTAAAAAAAGCGGACATCGGTCCGCTTTTTTATCGCCGCTTAACAGGCAAGGCGAGATGAGTTAACGGAACTGTTTGGCGTCTTCTAAATACGTAAAGCCAGCATCCGCTAAGCGCGTACACAAGGTCTCGCGGTCGATATCATAGTAACGTACTAAGTCCTCTAAACTGGCAAACTCATCACGTAGCTTCATGTTAATAATGCTCATGAGCATGACAGGATCCATCGAGGCATAGTTTTTCAAATCCATCTTAATCCTCGTGATCGCTAATCAATAAATTGGCAGCAGCAAATGCGGCTTGTTCACGACGAGCTGGCGAAACACTCTCGTCACTTGCGACATCATTTAATGCTTTCAGCGCGCAGCTGATAGCGGCAGGAATGTAGCCTTGTTCGCCACTGCCAATCTCGGCATAGCGCTGGCGGATGAGTTCACAGCAATCTGCAACTTTCATAATGGATCTCCTCAATAGTACTGCACGCACTATAGCGAAAGGAGAGGCGTTGAGAAAAGGGTTAGCGAGCGCGTTTTTGGCGATACATGCTCTGATCGGCACGCTCATAAAGCGAAACGCTGTTATCGCCTTTACGATATTGGGCATAGCCAACCGAGGCGCTGATATCGTGCGCGCTGAGTAATCGGTCATTGGTGACCAGATGTTTGACTCTATGGGTGACATTGGCGACTGAATCATCACCGGCGGGCTGTAGCAAGACCGCGAATTCGTCACCGCCTAAGCGATAACAGCGGTCGCTACCACGCACGGCCTCTTTGACCAGCAGCGAAAAACGTCGAAGCACTTTATCACCGTCTAGGTGGCCATAGTTATCATTGACTTGTTTAAAGTTATCCATATCGAACATCATCATGACCAAGCCAATATTTTGCCGCTCACAAACTGCAACCGCGTGCTGCAAATCCTGCTCAAAGCTGGTTCGGTTGTGCAGTCCGGTTAATCCATCCAGCAGTGCCATGTTCTTTACACGGGTATATTCAACCGCATTGGTCAGCGGACCGGCAAGCAACTTATGGTAGGTGTGTAACAGGCTAATTTCATCCGGATCAAGTTTATACGGAGTGGAGTACTGCAGCACCCCTAATGGTTGCTTATTAAATTTAATCGCGAAGGTTTGGCGGAAAGTATGTTGCTCACCCCGACGGATAATGTTTGAGATTTCGTCGTGCTCCCAAATGATACGACCAATATCAATCTGCTTTTCTACCTCTCGTGCATACACCTCAAACAATACCTTGATATCGAGGTGTCCTTGCAGTTTTTGTAGCAACAACAAACGCTGATCAGCACCCAGCGGAACTTTACGCGGGGCGATGCCAGAGTGTGTGAATTGCTTTAAGTGCGAGGCAGTCATTAATAATCAACAGCTATCTGATTTGTGGGTCATGCTGAATAAGCAGAATCCATGCCAGCCTATTATCAAGGTGAAGAGACGTCGTTTGGCTGCGATCTATCTCGTTCTTTTTGGATGACTATTCTATCAACAAGGAGAGGATTTGGGATCTGTGATTCTGTGCGTCTTGGTAGCCGATGTCAATTAACTGGCGAAGATATGCCGGCTCGAACAATAAATAACTGGCAAAGGTAGCATCTTGTGAGGCATTGATGCCTAAAAGCCTTAACAGGGCACGTGCGGCAAAGGGCATATGGCGATAAAAACGCTTGGCTACGGGCTCGAAAGGGACCGATGGACGCAGGTGTAGGACATTCACTTTTCTTAATCCTAGCTGGTGGCGCTGCGCGTCGTTCAGGGCAAGGTGAATTTGGTTCATGCGCTGCAAGTTTTCTAAGTCGGCCGACAAGGTATCAGCAAATATTGCGTTCATCAGGTGACCACCCAGCATCGCGAGCCCTGGCGCTGACGGGTCGATATTGCCAGCAGTGCGAATACCTGTGGTTAAATCCAAAATGAGGATCCGCTCCGCCCCCATTTTAATCGCCGGTCGCAAAGGGGCGATTTGGTGAATCGCACCATCCCCATAAAACTCATGGCCAATGCGTGAGGCAGGGAACACGAAGGGAATGGCTGAAGAGGCCAGTAAATGCTCTGTCGAGAGTTGACTGCGTCGGCCGACAGCTCGTGCCCGCTCCCATGGCGAAATACTGGCATCACCTTGAAAAAAACTGACCGATTGGCCGGTTTGATAGTTGGAAGCGGTCACCGATAGGCCATGAAGGTGACCGGACAGTAACTGATAGTTTAACTTATTAAAATTAATGGTTTGATTTAGCAATTCACGCAATGGGCGATTATTTAACAGGCCAAAAGGTGAAGTGGGTTGATAGCGTGACTGAAAGCGCTGTCCTGTTTGGCTAGCGAGGTGACTTAGCAGCCCAAAAGGCTGACTGGCAAAAATACGCGATGTATCGAGCCGATGCCACAGCCATGACAACTTTTTGACGCCAAGTCGAAAAGATGACGCATAGCTAGCCAGAGACACCGCATTGATTGCTCCGGCAGATGTGCCGGAATATATCGTAAATGGACTGGTGTGAACGCGAGGGTACCATTCAGCAATGGCAGCCAATACACCGACTTGATAGGCCGCACGCGCACCACCACCAGTCAGAACGAGAGCGATTTTAGGCTTGTGTGTAGACATATAACCGACGACGTTAAAAGGCTAACAGCTTGATTATAGTTACTTCACGCGCCCTGTCGCGCGTTAGTCATCACAACGTCCGTTTCTTTTTTATTATAGATAATGAGGTTGAAAATCATTATCAGTTCGATCTATGGTGAGGAGGTCAATTAATCGATGGAGTGACAAGATGACTTATTCGTTTCCCGATTTACCCTATGCCTATGATGCTCTCGAACCGCATATTGATGAGGCGACCATGCGCATTCATCACCAGCGTCACCACAAAACCTATTTCGATAAATTCGTGGCTGCGATAAAAGAGACAGACCGCGATGGTGAGCCGGTTGAGGATTTGTTTCGAGATATCTCGTCGCTGCCAGCAGCGATTCGTAATCATGGGGGGGATACTATAACCACCTGATTTACTGGCAATCGATGACGCCGAATCCTAAGCCTGCGCCAGAAGGCGCACTCTACGATGCGATTGTCGAGACCTTCGGCTCGCTTGATGCATTTAAAGAGGTTTTTAGTCAGGCGGCAATTGGTCAGTTTGGTTCAGGTTTTGCGTGGCTGGTGGTGAAAGAGGATGGCCAGCTTGCGATCACCTCAACGGCTAATCAAGACAATCCATTGATGGATATTGCAGAGGTCAAAGGTGAACCGATTTTAGGGTGTGATGTATGGGAACACGCTTATTATCTTAACTACCAGAACAAACGTCCTGACTACGTGAACGCGTGGTGGAAGGTGGTGAATTGGTCATTTGCTGAAAAAGCGTACCAGCAAGCGATCGGTTAAAAAAATGCCCCGCAACGCGGGGCATTTACTCTTTAGACGATAAGGCTTAAGCCAGTTTTACTTGGATAAACGACAAGGCGTCGTCGATAGCGAACGGCACTTTCTCACCGTCGCGGCGATGCTTATATTCAAATACGCCATTATCCATGCTGCGCTCACCGATTACGATGGTATGCGGCACACCCACTAGCTCAATGTCTGAGAACATTACCCCAGGACGTTCTTTACGATCATCAAAGAGTACCTCGATACCGGCAGCAGTAAGATCAGCGTAAAGCTTTTCAGCCGCTTCACGGACACGCTCAGACTTGTGCATATTCATCGGCACAATCGCAACGGTAAACGGTGCAATCGCGTCTGGCCAAATGATGCCATTTTCATCATGGTTTTGTTCAATCGCAGCGGCAACTACACGTGTCACACCAATACCATAACAGCCCATTTCTAGGGTTGTATTTTTGCCATCTTGGCCGAGGACGCCTGCGCCCATTTTCTCCGAGTAGTTGTTACCCAACTGGAAAATATGGCCAACTTCAATACCGCGCTTAAACATCAAGGTGCCTTTGCCACATGGGCTAGGATCGCCTTCAACCACATTACGCAAATCGGCAACTTGGCCAAGTTTAACGTCACGGCCCCAGTTGATGCCAAAGTAGTGTTTGTCGTCAATGTTGGCACCGGCGCCGAAATCATTCATTACCGCGACGCTGCGATCGACAATAAACGGCGCAGGAAGATTGACCGGACCTAGTGAACCGGGACCGGCACCGACTAAGGCGCGAATTTCTTCTTCTGTCGCAAAGGTTAATGGCGCTGCAACTTCAGGAAGATTTTCTGCCTTCACTTCGTTGAGTTCATGGTCGCCGCGGATAATCAGCGCGATCAGGTCGGCGTCTACTTCATCAGAGGCCTTAACAAACAAGGTCTTGACGGTTTTTTCGATCGGCAACTTAAATTGCTCCACCAACTCGGCAATGGTTTTTGCATTTGGCGTGTCGACTAATTCCATCGCTTGGGTTGGCGCCTCAGCCTGATCTTTAGGCGCGAGTGCTTCTGCCTTTTCGATGTTGGCGGCGTARTCGGACTCGGTGGAGAAAGCAATCAGGTCTTCTCCGCTACCAGCAAGTACGTGGAACTCATGTGACGCGGAGCCACCAATCGCTCCTGTGTCTGCCAATACCGCGCGGTAATCAAGGCCCATACGATCAAAAATGGCGCAGTAGGCGGCACGCATTTTCTCGTAACTTTGCTCCATACCCGCTTTATCGATATCAAAGCTATATGCATCTTTCATGATAAATTCACGTGAACGCATCACGCCAAAACGCGGACGCACTTCATCACGGAATTTGGTTTGAATCTGATACAGATTGATCGGCAGTTGCTTATACGAGTTAATCTCGTTGCGCACCAAGTTAGTAATCACTTCTTCATGCGTGGGTCCAAGTACAAAGGGACGTTCGTGACGATCCGCGATGCGAAGCAGTTCTGGACCAAACTTTTCCCAGCGTCCTGTTTCTTGCCATAGATCTGCAGGCTGTACCACTGGCATAAGCGTCTCGACAGCGCCTGACTTGTTCATTTCTTCCCGTACAATGCGCTCAACTTTTTGTAGCACTCGTACACCGGTCGGCAGCCAAGTGTATAGACCTGAAGCAAGTTTACGAATCATACCTGCGCGCAGCATCAGCTGGTGGCTGACAATTTCTGCGTCGCTAGGGGTTTCTTTCAAAGTAGAAAGCAGATATTGACTGGTACGCATTTAAAGTTATCCGTTGATATTAGCGATCAATAATAAGTAGGGCATATTAACAGCGCGGGGGAGTTTCGACAAAAGCTTCTATGGTCTCAACGTGAATCTGGTCGTCAGACACCGTGAAACGCACATTGAAATCGAACAGGTGGACGGCATAGTGCTTAGCATCTGGCTTGCCCTTTTTATAGGCAGGGCGAGGGTCTTGTGCGAGCACCTCTTCAATCACTTGGCGTTGGTATGTGCCCTCAGGATGTTGAGAGAGTGTCGCGAGGGCGGGGTTGGAAAAATGCACTGGCATCAAGTCAGGCTTTTGCTGAGCAAACCCGCCCTGAGCACTATCAAGACAATCAGAGTAGGGGATATAAGGTTTGATATCGATAATTGGCGTTCGATTGACAAGATCGCACCCCCGTACGACTAACCGGACTTGGCCCGGAGTAGATTCAACGCGAACCAGCTCTACCGCCGACATGCCGATACCATTGGGACGAAAGGTCGCACGACTGGCAAAGACGCCGACTCGCTCGTTTCCACCCAAACGCGGGGGACGAACTGTCGGGGACCAACCTTTATCTAAATTACGATCGAACAAGAATAGTAACCAAAGGTGGGAAAACTGCTCAATGCCTCTTACCGCATCAAGCTGATTCGCGTCACCGCGCAATTCAATATATGCCAAGGCACTAGGCGCTAGGCCCGGTTGTCGCGGCACAGCAAACTTTTCTTTAAACGGAGAAATCAAAGTGCCAACAGGAGAGATAGAGAAAGTATCTTGCATAGGGTGAAGTTCGGTTAATAGACGCACGCTAATCTTAACACGCGAGTTTCATTGAGTATGCAAAGATGCAAGCAACCACGCAGCATGTCATAATTATCGCCTGACACTGAATGAGGAATTGTGAGTGAGTTTTCCCGCTGTTTTTATTGATCGCGATGGTGTGGTCAATGTCGACCACGGCTATGTGGCGGATATCGATAATTTTGAGTATATCGACGGTGTGTTCGACGCATGCCGCGCCCTAAAAGAAAAAGGGTATTTATTAGTGCTGGTGACCAACCAAGCCGGTATCGCCCGTGGTTATTACTCTGAGCAAGACTTTTTGCAGCTAACGGAATGGATGGATTGGAACTTTGCTGACAAGGGCGTGGACTTTGACGGTATTTATTACTGCCCACACCATGCCAGTGAAGGGGTCGGTGAGTATCGGATTGATTGCGATTGTCGCAAACCCAAGCCGGGTATGTTGATTGAGGCTCAGCAGGAGCTCGATATTGATATGTCACGCTCGGTGATGGTCGGTGATAAAGCTGATGACATGAAGGCTGCACAAGCTGCCGGTGTGGCTACCCGTATTCTCGTGAGATCAGGAAAGCCTGTGACCGAGGAAGGGGAATCGTTAGCAACCTGCGTGGTGGATTCCATCGCAGATGTTCCGAGTACATTGAGCTAATTCACACGCGAGCCTATCAGAATCACACTTTTGTACCTTTTTGGTGATAATTTGTTCTAACGGTTAATTTCGTTGAAAAAAAGACTTGCGACTTAAATTTATCACCCTATAATTCGCTCCTCGTTGGCACGGCAAACCGCGCTAACAAACGGCAGCAAAGCCAAGTAAACAAAAAGCTTGACTCACTGCCTCGGTGGCGTAAAATGCCACTCCCGCTCAAGATTGAGCGACGCTCTTTAACAATTTGACCTATGCAATCTGTGTGGGCACTCGTTGAGAATAGACAAAAAGATTTATTCGATGAACTGAGTGACCA